>JAOTVS010000074.1 GCA_029863275.1 Candidatus Nitrosopumilus sp. | reverse complement strand
CAAGGGCTACTAGAATCATTGAAAAATCAAAACAAAATCCTTCAATAGATGTTGACTTTTCGCTATTAATTGATCCTAATGAAACTGCTCTTGTGAAAACTATTGGTTTGTTTGATCTTCAAGTGAGAGATGCTGCACAAAATCTATCTCCAAAGGTAATTTCAAGATATTGTCATGAGTTGGCAGTTGCCTTCAACTCATTTTATGAAAAAGTCAAAGTTTTGGACATTGAAGACAAGAGTCTTGAAAAATCTCGGTTATGCCTTGTTATGTCATTTAAAATTACAATTGAGAGGGCATTGGATTTGTTGGGTATTGTCGCTCCAGATAAAATGTAATCCAGAAAGGCTCCAAATTTTATTTTATTGCCTTTCTGGTTGTTGGCATGCAAACCATATTTGATTGAAAAACGCTCCTGATAAACCTGTTTTTTATATTTTAAATGATTATTTTGAGAAGAATTGATAAAAAATGGTTAGTGGCTGTGTCCGCATCCACAAGAGTCATGACCTTCATGTCCATGAGATTCTGTTCCTGCACATCTGGAACATTTATCTGAACCTGTAGGGGAAAAGAAACCAATTCCACATGATACACATTTTATATTTGCCATAAACACACTCTATCCTCACTCTATTTATGGATTAGTGATAGATCAAAAATATCAAACATTTGATTATGTATTTAATACTTGGAAAAAGTCTTTGACGGATTGATGTGTCAAAATATCTTTCATGTTTTCAGAAAGAGAATTTAAAATATCAGGATAGGAATCTCCAAAAAGATCTTTTAAAATATTCCTCAAATACTCTGGATTTTCATAACAGTCCTCTAATGTACAACTATAATCTTTCTGGAGAAGAGATACTATTTTGTCATATTCATGAATTCCTAACTCCAAAAGAGTATTTTTGAGTGCAAGTGTGACCATTATTTTTTTCATTTGGTTTTCTGAGTCAAGTGATGGTGCACAAAGTTGGTTAACCTTTTTAATTATTTCATTTACATCAATTGGTTCTTTTATAACAGCTGATGGACGTAATTTGTTTAATGCAATTTGGGCATTAATTGTCATCTGGTTTGTAGTAATAATTACTACTGCATCTGAATTCATTTCTCGTATTTTTGTAATTCCATAAATACCATCATACACTGGCATGATCACATCTAAAAAAATAACATCTGGTTTTAATTTTTGATACAAAAATGCTGCTTCTTGACCGTTATATCCAGTTCCTACTACTTTGATGTTGTTTCCTTGAAGAATCTCTGAAAAAAGAGCGACGGTATCTCTGTCATCATCTACGACTACGGCTCTTATCATAAAGATAGAATGTTTTTGTGTTTATTAAAAGAATTGATTAAATTATGAATCAAGGATCTCAATGAATTGCAAAAACAGAAAACTAAATTCATAGGTATTTTCAGGATTTTAATAGAAATTTAGCTTTCATCCAAATCTGATTTTAGTTTTTTGAGTTTTTCTTCTGCCTCGATAATTCGATTTTGCTCTTCGATCAATTTCTTTGATTCTTTTAGAACCTCTTCAATCGCGTCTTTATTCTTCTCAGCTTCCTTTACGACTTCCTTTAATTCCTCAGATCTTATTTTTAATTCCTCCAAGTTATAGCCTGAGGTTATCTCTTCACCTGTTATACGCTGACTTTCTTTAATTGTCGTAATAAGATCTTTTTCTTTTAATTTTATCTCATCTTGTAGGACTTCGTATAATTTTTTAACTTTTTTGAGTTCATTTTGTTCTTCTGCGAGATCCATATCTGATTTTTTCTTTTCTATCTCAATTTGTTTCATCAAGACCTCTCTTTCTGTTTTTGTTTGAATAATCTTGGATTGATTTTTGATTAATTCTGCAACTAACTTGTCTTTCTCGTTTACCTTTTCTTGTTCCATTTTAATTTCCTTTTCTAAGATTTCTTTCTCATGATTAATTTTAATTTCATATTCTTGTCGATATGCAATTAATTGAGATAATTCATCACGTTGAACCTTTAGCTTTTCATGGTCAGATTTTAGTCGGTTAATCTTTTGTCTTTCTATATCGATTGCTAGATTTACGCGAGAACTATCTTCCAATAGATCAACTAAATCAGAAGATTCCTTTTGTTTTGAAAGTACTGCTTCTTCAATTTCTTGTAATCTTTTTGGTATGTCTGGTTGTTGTATAATTGATTGCTCTTTGGGCAATTCTGTAGGTGGTTCATAAAAAATCTCTTCCATTTTTTCTGGTTTTGGGCTAGTTGGAATTACAGCACCTATTTTTCGTCGAAGTCTTTTTCCTTCACTGAACTGAAGAAATTCTTTAGTTTTTAATTCAACATAATTTTCATCTGAATGATAAATTTTTTTGCCACTTTGTAAATTTTGAAGGATATATCGTAGTCTTCCAAGCTCACCAAATCTTAACGAAATTAATCTTTTTACTTTTTTTATTTTTTTATCAGTTTCAGTAGGTTTTTTGATTTCGGCGGGAGATACATCAGCAAGAATTTTTTTATTGAGATAAATTTGGTCTGAATGAAATAGGGGCTTTCCCTTTTGCAGTGTTTCTGCTATGTATTCTAATCTCCCCTTATCTCCTTGATTATTTTGAATCAATTTTTTTATGCGTAGGATTCCATCATGGGTGGAAATTCTTTGTAATTCTGTACTCAATTATGATAAAATAGGCTTAAGTCCAGTTTAACATCGAAGTCAGAAAAATCGTATTATTCAGTGTTAATTTGTTTATCAAAATTTTTCGTATTTTCCATGATTTTTTGAATTTATTTACTCCTAAATGAAAACCACTCGAGTGTTTAATTTTAAATTTTTCTATAATTTCAAAAAATTGGTCAAAAGTTTTTGTAAATACTTTCATTTGATCAGCCTAATCTGGTAAACTAACGTTATCTAAATCTCATAATCTAAAAACATATTATCTGATTATTTTAGTGTCTTAATAGAACGTAATTACCTTAACAACATAGTTGATAATAATCTAAAAAATGAAGAATAAACAGTAGGTTATTATCTAAAATTTTTAGAATGATTTTATGGAATTAATTAAACAAAATTCTCCTGTATTGTTTTTCTTTAATTCCTCAAAAAAATGGCTAGTAAAGATTTCAAAAAAAGAGGCACTTCATACTCACATTGGAATTTTAAAGCATGTAGATGCAATAGGAAAAGAATATGGTTCTAAAATAACTACAAACAAGGACAAGTATGTCTATCTCTTAAAACCTACCATGTATGATTATATAATGAAAATCCAACATGGAACTCAAATTGTTTATCCAAAGGACTTGGGGTATATTGTTGCAAGAGCAGGAATCCAAAACAATCAAAAAGTTGTAGAGATTGGAACTGGCAGTGCATCACTAACATCATTTGTTGCAAGTATTGTAAAACCACGAGGGCATGTTTACACATTTGATGTCGATGAAAATTTTATGAAGATAGCTGCCAAAAATCTAAAAAAATGTGGGATGGAAAAATATGTAACTCAACAAAACTTAGATATTAAAACTATTAAAAAACCTCCTGTAACTGATGCCGATGTTGTATTAATTGATCTGGGAGATCCTTGGACTGTGATTCCACAAGTTCGTCAAATGCTAAAAGGAAGTGGTGCTATTTTTGCAATTTGTCCTACCATGAATCAACTAGAAAAATTAACTATGTCTCTTATCGAAAATGAATTTACAGACATTGAATCCACTGAACATATTCTAAGAACCATAGAGGCAAGAGAGGGAAAAACCAGACACTCGTTTCAAGGAATAGGTCATACAACGTACCTCTGCTTTGCAAGAAAAGCATTTTTTAACAGAGACTCAAAGAAAAAATCAGCCCCAAAATCAAAAAAAATCTCAGAGACAGCAAAAAAATCCATTAGCAAAAAAGAAAAAACTAAAATCTTAAAATCCAATAAAAAACAAGATTTATCCCTGTAAAACTTATCCACAATGTATTGGTATTCCAACAACTTCAGGCATCAATTGTAAAAAAATTTATTCCTGCCAGAAGATCAGATTCTAGAAAAGGTGAAAATGGTGTTGTTTTGGTGGTTGGTGGTAGTTACATCTATCATGGTGCTCCAATCTTATCATCCATTGCTGCTTTGAGATGTGGAACCGATCTTGTTTATACATCAGTGCCTAAAATTAATGTCTCTTCCACTCGTTCAATATCTCCTAATCTAATTGTTATACCTCTAGTTGATCAAAAGCTGACCAGAGGTGCTGTAAATAAATTACTTGGTGTCATCCCACGAAACTTGGACTCTGCTACAATTGGGATGGGATTGGCCATACAGGAAAAAAATTCCCTCCTCCAATTGATAAAATCCCTATTAGACAGGGATGTTCGATTATCTCTTGATGCAAGTGCTTTGATTCCTGACATACTTCCACTACTTTCTGACAAAAATGTGGTTGTAACTCCACATGCTGGAGAATTTACAAGATTATTTGGACAAGTTCCTCCAAATTCTAAAAAAGAACGCATATCAATTGTTGAAAAAAATGCCAAAGACAATGGAATAACAATTCTACTAAAAGGACCAACCGATGTGATATCTGATGGCAAAAAAACCTATCTTTACACAAAAAAAATTCCAGCAATGACCGTAGGTGGAACAGGTGATGTTCTCTCAGGATTAACTGCAGGGATGCTTGCTAAAAACAGAAGTGCGTTAGAGTCAGCATCAGCTGCCACTTTTATTAACGGATTGGCTGGAAAATTCATTCAACAGAGATTAGGGTTACACATGACTTCTATGGATCTTTTAGATGCTATTCCAGCTGTTATGAAGCCATTTGATAAAATAAAGTGACAATATTGAATCCTCTTAAGCATGTAGACTCTAATATGAAAAATTTGGTCTCTGATTTGCAAACATTAATCCGTCAACCAAGTGTATCTGCAAAAAACGAGGGAATTGAAGAGTGTGCAAAACTAGTTAAAAAAACCCTAGATGCC
>JAOTVS010000026.1 GCA_029863275.1 Candidatus Nitrosopumilus sp. | reverse complement strand
TTTAGAATTTATTATCCAGAGCCTTGGACTTTTGCAAAAATTTCTTTAATAAATAGTAAAGATGGCAGTAAAGATATCGCGTCTATTACCCCTACAAAAAATGAAAAGGTAAAAGTTTATGAAAATGGGGAATATTGGATCGAAGCTAAAATTAGAGTAGGTGAAGAATCATTTGATGCGTTTAACATAATTCAAGTTAATTCTTTACCATCTGGCACTTCCAAACCTCTTGAATTATTTGACCTCCCAGAAAAGCAAATCGGAATCGTTGTTGTGATTGTCTTTATAGTCGGGCTGATGGGTCTAAAAATTACTAGGAAAAAAAGATCTATTCCATTTTAGGTCCAGCATTTTTTATTCCTGTTGAAACACCATCAAATTTCTCAAAATTTTCTACAAACATTTTACAAAGACTTTTTGCAGATTCATCATAGGAATTTTTGTCATTCCATGTATTTTTTGGATCTAAGATTTCTGATGGAACTCCCTCGATTGTTTTAGGAATATCGAGATTAAATAATTCATTATGACGATATTCTACGTGATCCAAATCGCCATTTATTGCAGCTGTAATCATGGCTCGACTGTATTTTATTTTTATTCTAGCACCAATTCCATATGGTCCTCCTGACCAACCAGTATTAATCAAATAAACAGTGGTATTGTGTTTGTTAATTTTCTCACCCAAGAGTTTAGCATAAACTGCCGCAGGTCTAGGCATAAAGGGAGCCCCGAAACATTCCGAAAATACAGATTTTGGCTCTTTTATACCACGTTCAGTTCCAGCCAACTTGCTAGTGTATCCTGACATGAAATGGTACATTGCTCCTTCTTTTGTCAATCTAGAAATTGGAGGTAACACACCCATTGCATCGGCTGTAAGGAAAACGATAATTTTTGGATGTCCTCCGATACTAGGAAATACAGCTCCAGGAATGTAATCTAAAGGGTAAGCAACTCGAGTGTTTTCAGTTAATGTATTATCATCATAATCAGGTTTTCCATTATTAAGTACGACGTTTTCTAAAACTGCCCCAGGTTTAATGGCGTTCCAAATTTCAGGTTCAGCTTCTTGGCTTAAATTAATACATTTGGCATAACATCCACCTTCAAAATTAAAGGTAAGATTATCTGACCAACCATGTTCATCATCTCCAATTAAGTTTCGATTAGGATCGGCTGATAGAGTGGTTTTGCCCGTACCTGATAATCCAAAAAACAATACAGTGTCTCCATTTTTTCCAATATTTGCAGAGCAGTGCATTGGAAAAATCCCACGTTGAGGTAATAGAAAATTCATTACAGCAAACATGGACTTTTTCATTTCCCCGGCATAGTTTGTACCGCCAATCAAAACAATTTTTCGAGTTAAATCAATTAGTATGAAAACATTTGATCTTGTACCATCAATCTCAGGTATTGCCTCAAATTCATTTATACACATGATAGTAAATTCAGGTGTATGATTTTCTAATTCTTCTTTTGAGGGTCTAATGAAAAGATTTCTTGCAAAGAGACTCTGCCATGCATGATCATTAATCACTCTTATGGGTAGACGTGTTTCTTTATCTGCTCCTACAAATCCGTCGAATACAAAAAGTTCTTTGTTATTTACAAAGGTTTTCATTTTTTCTAAAATGGCTGCAAATTTGTCAGTAGAGAATTCGTGATTTATCTTACCCCAATCAATAGTGTCATGAGTTATGTTATCTACTACAATAAATCTATCATCAGGTGAACGTCCAGTATATTTTCCCGTATTTACCGAAAGAGAACCTGTAGAGTTTATCACCCCTTCATTCCTACTCACTGCACTATCAACTAGTTCATCAACTGATAGATTCCTGTAAATTTTAGAAGGTTTAATCCCAAATTCACTTATTTGTGATGAGAATTCAGCAGTGGAATAAGCACTAACCACTTCAGTCAATTACAGTTAACTCCAACAAAAATAATTTTTCTCCCAAATCCAGCCATGAGATATTTCGATCCGACTTAAATTTCCTTATTATCTCTTTCCTATGTTTTGAAAATTTTTACTCAGGAACGTATTTATGTAAAATTTCAAAAGGTTTTCTGATGCCTATCAATAAGGATAAGCTAGCTAAAAGAGCAGAAGCAAAGGAACACAATCCAGACTTTGCAAGACCAGAAAGCTGGCGTTACAAAAGACTAGAGACCACCTGGAGAAAACCAAAAGGAGTTGATCACCATCAAAGAAAACAAAAAAGTCGTGGTAGACCTGGTCTCGTAAAAGTAGGTTTTGGCGGACCAAAAGAATCTCGAGGTCTTCATCCTTCAGGATATACAGATAATTTAGTTTTCACACTTTACGATTTAGAAAAATTAAACCCAAAAACAGACGGTGTTAGATTTGGTCATAGCCTTGGAACTAAAAAGAGAAAGGAGATAATCGTAAAAGCAATAGAAAACAAATTCAAGATATTTAATGCAAGAGTGAGTCAAAGTGGTAGTAAATCTTAAAGCTAAAAAACGATTGGCATCAAGAGTAACAGGTGTCGGAGTTCATAGAATAAAATTTGATTCAGATCATCTAGACGATATTGCAGATGCAATTACAAGAGGAAATATTCGTAGTTTAATTACCGCAAATACTATTCAGATTAAACCATTTACTGGAACCTCTAGAGGAAGAGCCCAAAATAAGAAAGATCAAAAAAATAAGAGAGGTACAGGGCAAGGATCAAAACAAGGTAGAAAAGGAGCACGTGTCGGGAAAAAAGAGATCTATGTAGCAAAAGTAAGATCATTAAGACGTCTACTAAAAATAGCAAAAGACAGAAAAGATATTACAAATCCAGAGTTTTGGACTCTTTATAAAAAAGTAGGCGGAAACACGGTAAGAAATAAAGCTCACTTGAGATTATTAATGACAGAGATCATTACTAAAAGAAAAGATTAGAATCGATAAACAGTATTTTCCCAATCTAATATTTTACCATCTTTAATTTTAACACCTTCTTTTTTCAACATGTTTATTTTAATTTCTTCACCATAACCATATCCACCAACCTTGCCATCAGATTTTACTACTCTGTGACATGGAATAATGACAGGATAAGGATTTTTATTCATTATTTTTCCCACTGCTCTCTGACCATTAGTAAAATTTACAGATTTTGCTAATTCTCCATAAGTTGTTATTTTTCCTTTAGGGACTTCAAGTAATTTTTTATATATTTTTTTATCAAGAGTCATAACTTTATCACCTCAAGATCAGTTGTCTCCAACAGATCAATTACTTTTTTCTTGTTTGGTCCAAGTCCTGTCCAATCCAAAAGAGCTGCTTTTGCAATATGGTTTCGTTCTAAAATATGAGAAAACATATGTTCATCAAGAAGGTCTAATGCATGTTTGGGCATTACGGTCCCTAATGCAAATTTACCATTAAGTAACTCATTGGTAAATTTTTCAGGATAATGGGTTCCACCAAAACAGATAGCTGTTGGATTTGAGGGAATGTTATCAGAAAGTACTTCGTCTATTAGCGTAGCGACAGATGAACATAAAGGTACATCTATCCATTGCTTTTCAGTGGTTCCAATTTCTACAAAAATTGTGGGTTTATTCAAAGCCGTGGGTCCATGGTGAGTGGCCTCAATAGTAATTTGAAAATCAGAAAATTGTGATTTATTTTTCCAAAGCGTTTGAAGGTATTTTTTTTGAATATCAGGATGAGGGATTGCTATCTGTTTACTATTTCCTCCAAATTTTGCCTCCGAAAAATTTCCTGTACTATGACATGTTAATGCTAGTACTCCTGATTCTGCAGCATGTTTTGAGAGAAAGATAAATCCATCATAATTATATTTTTCCTCTAACCAATCAGCTGAGATAGCAGGACTAGGAATAATTAATAGATCATAATTTTTTCCTCGAAAAATCTCATTATCCTTTCTCATTTTTTGAGAAAGGAATTTTGCCATATTATTTCCTGCAGGATCATCTCGGTATGCGACTAAAAGTTCCATAAGATACGTTACATTAATGGTGCTTGTAAAAAAAACCTATCCCAAAAATTAGGATAAAAAATAATTATCAAAGATATTTCCATTATTTTCTATTGGAAATATTATGATTTGATCTTCAGTTAGTAAAATGAAATTGAGGGAAATATGATCATTTGACGTATGTTGATGAAATTTCCAAATTGAGCCCTATTGGAAGGAAATTTTTGATTTCATACTAAGAATTTTAAAATTTTCCTTGGAATAAGAATATAAAGACAGCGGCTTAATTTCTGACAATGAACCCTAAACAGACTTTGAAAAACATGGCCAATACGATGAAGATGGCCAAAAAGCCTGACAGAGATGAGTACTCACAACACCTTAGATTGGTCCTCCTAGGAATTTTGGGAGTTGGTGCAATAGGCTTTACAATTCAGTTTGTCTTTTCGGTGATTACATTTGGTAGGTAAAAATTGTCAGAAGAAATAAAATCTCATCTTTTTGCTATAAGAACAACTGGTGGCCAAGAAAAAGTAGTAATGCGTTTAATGGAAGCAAAAGCAAATGCAAATAAAATTAACATTCAATCTGTTTTACTTGTAGACAACCTAAAGGGCTATGTCGTAATTGAGGCAATTAATCCAAGTGATGCATATATGGCCATAGAAGGAGTTCGACATATTCGAGGGCAACTTCGTGGAGAATTAGAGTTCAAAGATATTGAAGGATATCTAATAAAGAAATCAACAGTTTCACAATTAGCAGTAGATAACATCGTAGAGATAACTGGAGGTCCATTCAAAGGAATGAAAGCTACAATAACAAGAATTGAGGTAGACAAGGAAGAAGCAACCGTTGTCTTACTTGATGCATCATATCAATTGCCAGTAACAGTGGATGCCAACTATCTAAAATTGACCAGTGAGTCATAGCAAGGATTAAATTTTTCTTATAAAGCTGATAATTATGGGAGAACCACAAAAAATATCTTCACTTGTTACAGGAGGAGGGGCATCTGCCGGTCCGCCTTTAGGTCCAGCATTAGGTCCACTAGGAGTAAACATTATGGAAGTAATAAAGGCCATTAATGATAAAACCAAAGACTTTGAAGGAATGAAAGTTCCAGTGACTGTTTTAGTTGATCCTGATACAAAAAAATGGGAGATTGAGGTTGGAATCCCATCAGCTGCGGCCCTTATTCTAAAAGAGGCAGGAATTCAAAAAGGATCAGGTACTTCTGGAACTGAGTGGGTCGGAGATGTCACAATTGATGCAATTGCCAAAATAGCAAAAACTAAACTTGAAAAATCCTATTCTTCATCCTTAAAATCAGTGGCAAAAACCATTATTGGAACTTGTCTTGCATTAGGAATAAAAATAGAAGGAAAAACCCCAAAAGAAATCACTGTCGAGATAAACGAAGGCAAGTGGGATGAAAAACTCCAATAATCTATTTTGTTAAATAAACGGGATCTTTGTCAGTCCTTTGTAATTCAACAAAAGTTTCACTATTTTGAATTCCCTCAATTTTTCCAATCTTCTCAATCACTATAGAATGTAATTCTTCAAGATTTTCAGCATATACTTTGATTAGCATGTCGAATCTGCCAGTAACTTCAGAAATTGAAATTACTTCGGGCGTTTCAAGGAGCTGTTTCATTATGACATCTTTAAATTTAGGATCACGGTTAATTCCTACTGAAGCTTTTACTCCTATCCCCAAAAGAGAATCATCTATTACGATGGTGAATTTTTTAATTAATTTTTTTTTAATCAGGCGTTTAATTCTACTGTAGAGAACTGATGCATTAATATCTAATTTTTTTGAAAGCGCAGGAACTGAGATGGAGCCATCCAATGTCAACTCGTAGAGTAAATTCATGTCAAGTTCATCAAATCTATGCATTGTGCTAAAAAATCTTAAAAGAGATTTAATAAATGTAAGTTTAGCCTTATTTTACCCCTGAAATTTCAAATAAAACTCATGAAAGGTGAAAATTTTCACATATTAGGACTGATCAAAAACTAGACTCGCTAAACGATTTTAAGTAGGCTTTCTCGAAAATGTTCGTAATGATAACAGAGAAACAATTAGTAGAAATGATAAAGACTGTGAAAAAAGATACCAAACAGAGAAAATTCAAACAGGCACTTGAGATAATCATTACTTTCAAAGATATTGATGTTAAAAAGGGATTTGCATTAAATGAAATAGTACAATTACCCAAGACCAGTTCTCCTGCAGCAGTATGTGTTATGGCAACTGGTGATATGAGCGTTAAGGCAAAGGCTGCAAATGCTGATGCAGTGATTGGAACAGAAGAACTAGATAGATTTGCGACAAATAAAAGAGAATCAAGAAAATTCATAAACAAATACGACTTTTTTTTGGCAGATACAAAAATTATGCCAGTTGTTGGTAAGGTATTAGGTCAACTTCTAGGTCCAAGAGGTAAGATGCCTGTACCAGTTCCTTTTGATGCACCTATCGAATCATTTTTACAAAGATTTAGATCATCGATTAAAGTTAGAGTTAGAGGTTCATTATCATTATCATGTAAATTTGGAGATGAAACAATGGAAGATTCAGATTTGGCAGTAAATGCACATGCCATAATCAATGCAGTTGAAAAAAAATTACCAAATGGAGAAAAGAACATCAGACGAATCATGATAAAATCTACAATGGGCAAACCAACAAAACAGGTACAAGAGGTAAGAAAAAAACATGCATGAAAATAGAACAGCATATCCTAAAAAAAAGACCCAGATGTTTCAGCAATTACAAGAACTTCCAAAGCAGTACAAAGTTTTAGCTCTTGTAAAAATGACAAAAGTTAGGGCATCACAAATTTTACCGCTAAGAAAAAAACTCAAGGGTGAAGTAGAGTTTTTTTGTATTAAAGACAAATTAGCTCAAATAGCCTTGCAGAAAGTTGATGTTCCAGGAATTAAAGATATTATAGACGAATTGACTGGACAGTGTCTTTTGATGTTTACAAATATGTCTCCATTCAAGCTAAATGTTTTACTTGCCAAAAACAAGATAATGTTAGCTGCACGAGGCGGAGATATTTCAAGTATTAACATAGTAGTGCCAGCGAAAAACACAGGAATTGCTCCAGGTCCAATGCTTACAGAGTTTAAGGAGGCAGGAATACCAACTAAAATTGATCAAGGAACAATTTGGATTTCAAAAGAAACCACTCCAGTCAAAAAAGGAGAGATGATTAATGACAAATTAGCACCGCTTCTAGGAAAACTAGACATCAAACCAGTAGAAGCAGGAATTGCCCTATATTCCGCATTGGAGGAGGGAGTAAAATACTCTGAAGTTGAGATGATAATTGATGTTGAGAAAATTAGAGAAGAGTTTGCCTTGGCTCATCAACAGGCAGTATCATTATCAATTGAAGCGGCCTACATAACTCCAGAAAATATTGGTCAAATCCTAAGCAAGGCAGCACAATCTGCTCGTTCAGTTTCAATTGAATCTGGATTCATGACAGATGAAACAAAAGAACAGATTTTACAAAAAGCAGATGCTCAGGCAAAAGCATTGGCAGGGAAAGCCAAAGATTATACCCCTGCTTAATCTAAATTTCTCCTAACTTTTGGCAAGTTCCAATTTAATTTCATGGCTGTCAATCTTATTCCAGTTACAATTACAACACCCACAATTGTTGCAAGGTAAATCTCTCCTCCAAAATACAAAATAAAATAAAAAACAAAAACCCCAATAAAACTTGCAGTGACATATAGCTCTTTTACAAATACAATAGGAATTTGATTTACAAAAACATCCCTTAAAATTCCACCTCCTACAGCAGTTAATATTCCAGCAAATATTATTACCAAAAAATTCAAGCCAAACATGTTGTAGGCAAAAGTACCACCAATTATTGTAAAGATTCCCAATCCAAAAGCATCAAATTTTAAAAATAAATCCCAGTGTTTTTTTAACTTAGAATACAAAAAAAAGATGCTTATTCCTGATGCAACTGTTATTATTACATATGTAGGATCTGAAATGGAATTTGGGAATCGTCCCATCACTATGTCTCTAATGGTTCCACCGGCAACACCCGTAATTGTTGCAAGTAGAACTATTCCTACAAAATCTGATTTATGTTCTATTGCTTTAAATGCTCCAGTAACTGCAAAGGCCATGGTTCCAAATAAATCTAAAACATAGATGAAAAGTTCAGATGGAATTGAAAAATCAACCAATTACAATCAAAGTGCAACTATTGCTAATTAAGATTGATGAAAAAAGATTAAAATTAAATTTGGAAAACAGAAATTTTTCTATCCAAATAGTGAGGATAATCCTTCCATGGCAGCTTCTTCTGTTTTGCCTTCTTCTTTTGGTTTTTCTTCTTTCTTTGCTTCACCTGCTGCCTCTGCTGGAGCGGCTGCTGCAACTGCTACTGGAGCGGCTTTGATTGCATCTTCAATGTTAATATCAGCCAATGCTGCTACCATGGCTTTTACTTGAGCATCATTAACTTCAGCACCAGATGCTTTTACAACTGAACTGATGTTTGCCTCATTTACTTCCTTTTTTAGCTTGTGAAGTAATAAAGCAGCATAAACATATTCCATTATATCAAAAATCCTTCAGAGTATAATATAAAACTATGGAGATTATATCGGGATAAAACCTAGTTTAGTATTTTGAGACTTCTTGATATAGAATATAGTGTCCTTTTGAGTTTTTTATCAACTAGAGAATCCCTCTTTTGATTTAACACTCGTTTTGCTTGATCTCTTTCAGGACCATCAGGTAAGGACAAAACGTTGTTTACAAGTTCGGGTATTGATTCTCGAATCCAACCATCTAACATTGCATATACTTTTGGTGGAATTAGGTCACATCGGTCTTGATCCAAATCCAATATTCCAGCAAAATTTTCATGTTCTACCCTATAGACCATGGCTAAAATAATGTTATCTGGAGTTGGATGTTTTAAAATTTCCACCGAACGTTCTCCGGCTTTACCTTGAGAAACTTTGTTTTTCAATCCAACTGGATTTACAATTACTCCATTAACACCAACTTTTCTACCCTCGAGACCTGTAATGACTCCAAAAATAAAATCATAATAATCACCATTTTTTTTAACAGAGAAAATATGTAATCCCTCCTTCAATTGAGGTTTTTTACCAAACATGATAAGAGTGGAACAAGTAGTGTATTTAATGTATTAACTGAAGACTCTAAAACAGAAAATGATGATTTAATGTTAATGAAATTCTTGATCAAAAATACATTCAAAATCTAGTTTTACCAGCAACAACTAATTCACCTATAAAAAATTAGACAAATATCAGAGTGCATATGAATAAAACTAAACGAACAAAAAAGTAGACTGTTATTTTCCCAACTTCGCCTATTCAGAAGAGGAAGTATGACTAGTTCCAAATCAAATTTTACAAAGTTTTGATTATCTTTGATTAAATCCAATATTTTTCATGAACTTTTCAAAATCTAAATTATTTCGACTTTCATGATTCTCTGTTGATTTCGTTTCCATATTATCTAATATTTGAAAAATGACATAAGAAACAGGGCGTATTTTAAAAAGACATCACCTGTTTCAGATTATTTACCATCGCTAATTCTTAATATCGGGATATTGCAGGCACTTCGTTGGATAAAAAAGAGATTCTAAGGGAGTTTTCAGCTGATCCTGATAGATACTATAAAGTAAAGCTATTCGAAGAACAGGGATTTGTTAGAAAATCATGTGCAAAATGTAAAAGGTTTTTTTGGACTTTAGATTCAGGACGAGAAACCTGTCCTGATGATTCACCAGATACCTATTCGTTTATTGGGGATCCTCCCACTGTCAAGAGATTTGATTATACTCAATCATGGAAAGAGGTAGAATCATTTTTTGTGAAAAATGGGCATGCCTCAATTTCTAGATATCCAGTTGTCTGCAGGTGGCGAGATGATCTTTATTTTACCATTGCATCTATTGTAGACTTTCAGAGAATTATGGGATCAAAAGTAGTGTTTGAATTTCCCTCAAACCCATTAGTTGTACCTCAAACATGTCTGAGATTCAAAGATTTAGAAAATGTTGGAGTTACTGGAAGGCACTTTTCAAGTTTTTGTATGATTGGGCAACACAGCATCCCAAATTCAGATGGGTATTGGAAAGATGAATGTGTCGATTTAGATTTTAGATTACTAACAGAACAATTTGGCATTAGAAAAGAAGAAGTTATTTTCGTAGAAGATGTTTGGGCAGGTGGTGGTTCGTTTGGATCTTCGTTGGAGTATTTTGTTAAAGGATTGGAACTAGGAAATGCCGTATTTACTGAATTTCAAGGGGATTTAGGCAGGCACACTATACTTGATCAGAAAATTATTGATATGGGTGCCGGACTTGAGAGATTTGCATGGATTACAAATGGAACACCTACTGCATATGATTGCTGCTTTGGTCCAATTACAAACCACTTGTTTGAGAAAATTGGAATTGATTCAAACTCTGGATTATTAAAAAGTTATTTTACCGAGATTGCTAAAGCACTTGAAAAGTATGATGATTTAATTGATGTTAGAAAACATGCTGTAAAAAATACTGGTATGACAGACGATCAATTAAACCATATAATTACACCATTAGAAGGAATGTATCTCATTGCAGATCATCTCAGGACCTTAATCTTTGCAATATCTGATGGAGCTCTTCCAAGCAACGTTGGTGGTGGATATAACTTGAGGATGATTTTGCGTAGAGTAATTGCAACAATAAACAGAATGAATTTGAAATTAGATTTAGACGAACTAATCGATTTTCACATAGATTATCTAAAGGATACATATCCTGAACTGAACTCTAGCAGAGAAGACGTAAAATCCATTCTAAAAATTGAATCAGGAAGATATGAGGAATCTAAAACAAGGATGGAAAAAATTGCAACTAAACTCAAGGGAAGAGAAAAGCCATTAAATGTGGATGAACTAATAACAATGTACGAGTCTGATGGAATCACTCCGGATTATCTTAAAGAATTAGACGTGATTTCTGAAATTCCATCTACATTTTATTCAAAATTATCTGATTTGCATCAATCTGAGAAGAAAAAAGAAATTGTAAAACTTCCCTTGGAAGATATTCCTGAAACCGAGATGTTATTTTACAAGGATGATCCAATGGAATTTAATGGTAAAGTTCTCAAAGTTTTTGGAAATTCAATAGTTCTTGACAAGACTTCCTTTTATGCCAGAGGGGGTGGACAAGAACCAGATCATGGAGTTATTGGTGAGTCTAAAGTAATTGATGTTAACAAACATGGAGGTGTTATTGTTCATCAAATAGAAGGAGTGATCCCTAAGGAAGGTGAAATGGTAAATTGTAAAGTAGACTCAGAGCGAAGGAAAAAAATTACCAAAAATCACACTAGTACTCACATCTTAAACTCATCATCAAGAAATGTTCTAGGTTCCTGGGTTTGGCAACATTCGGCCTTTAAAGAAGATGATCATGCTAGATTAGATATCACTCATCATTCGCCACTAACAGATA
The DNA here is from genome assembly GCA_029863275.1 of Candidatus Nitrosopumilus sp. Lineage (GTDB taxonomy): Archaea > Thermoproteota > Nitrososphaeria > Nitrososphaerales > Nitrosopumilaceae > Nitrosomaritimum. The sequence goes on along the minus strand of JAOTVS010000026.1, from coordinate 9,421 downwards.
AGGAAGTTTCTCAAATAGAAAATAAAGCAAATACAATAGTGCAAAAAAATATGTCAGTTACAATTGAGAATTTTGATAGAGGAGTTGCGGAGCAACAATATGGATTTAAAATTTATCAGGGTGGAGTAGTTCCTGTAAAGTCAGTTAGAATTGTGTCCATCGAGGATTTTGATATAGAAGCTTGTGGTGGAACCCACGTTAAAAAGACAGGAGAGATTGATTTGATTAAAATTACAAAAACGAAAAGAATTCAAGACGGAGTGGTTCGTTTAGAATTTGTTTCAGGACCTACTGCATTTGAATATGTAAAAAAACAAAAAGATGAAAAAGCAAAACAAAAAGCATTAGATGCAGGGAAAGAGCATCTAGAAAAACAAAGAGAAGAGAGAAAACAAAAAGCAAGAGAGATGATGCCTTCATTATTAGAAAAAATTTCAGCTGGAAAGTCTGGAGACTTTGAAGGTATTGAAGTAAAAGAAAAATTGTGTTTTACTGCAAGTGACAAGTATGATGAATTTTTCCACATTAACTTTGGTAAAAAGCTAGTTAGTCAAGAACCAACATCTGTATATTGTGGGATTTTTGAGTCAGGTGCAACTATTCGGGTTGTCGTATATTGTGGAGAGCGATCAAATAAAAAAGCAGGTGAAATTGCTCGTGAAATTTCTGGAATCTTAGGCGGTTCTGGTGGTGGAGACGCAAAATTTGCTCAAGGTGGAGGAAAAGACACATCTAAAAAAGAGCAAGTAATATCCAAAGCAAAATCAATGGTTTTAGGATGAGTTTTTGAGATGACAGTAAATTGGAATAAAATCGAGGTAAAATGGAGAAGTAAATGGAATGAAAACAAAGATTTCGAGACAAATCCAAATAAAAAACAAAAAAAATTCATTACAGTAGCATATCCTTATCCTAACTCACCCCAGCATATAGGGCATGGAAGAACATACACACTAGCGGATGTTCATGCAAGATTCTATAGAATGCAAGGGTACAATGTTTTATTCCCAATGGGATTTCATTATACTGGCACACCAGTTCTTGGAATGGCAAAAAGAATTCAATCGGAAGATGCAGAAATTTTGGAAGGATTGAGAAATATTTACCATGTTCCGGAAGAAAACATCAAGACCTTTGTTGAACCAATAAAGATTGCAGATTATTTTCATGAAGAGATTAAATGTGGGATGGTTGAGATGGGTTACTCCATTGATTGGCGCAGAGAATTCACCACCATCGTGCCAGGTTATCAAAAATTTATTGAATGGCAAATTACTACCCTGAAAGAAAATGGGAGAATTATTCAAGGTTCACATCCTGTAGGATGGTGTCCACGTGACCAAAATCCTGTATCACAACATGATACAATGGGAGATGTAGAGCCAAAAATTGATGATAAAAATTATTTGATTAAATTCAAATTCAAAGATTACATAATTCCAATTACAACACTACGACCTGAGACAATTTTTGGCATAACCAATCTTTGGGTGAATCCAAATAATATTTATAAAAAAATCCATGCAGATAATGAAAAATGGATAGTTTCAGAAGAATGTGCACAAAAACTAGAATTCTTTGGAAAAAAAATTTCATTGGAAGGAGAAATTGCAGGATCTGATATTGTTGGAAAATATGTAGTTGTTTTGCATGATAAACAAGAAATCCCAATTCTTGAAGCAGATTTTGTGGAACCAGCGATGGGAACAGGAATAGTAATGTCAGTTCCAGCTCATGCACCAAAAGATTATCAAGCGTTAATGGACTTAAAAGAGGAAAAAAATGAATTAGCGTTAAAAATTGAGCCTGTTCCTATAATAATCACTGAAGGTTATGGGGAAATTCCTGCAAAAGACATCTGTGAGAAATTTGAAATTTTAAACCAATCTGATGAAAAACTAGATGATGTTACAGAGGAATTATATCTAAAAGAATTTACCAGTGGAAAATTAAATGAAAAATGTAAAGATTTCAAGAATATCAAAGTTGAATTTGGAAGAGATCAAGTAAGAGATTGGTTAATTAAAAATAAACAGTTAGAAAAATTTCCAATTATTGAAAACGGTCCAATAAGATGTCGTTGTGGAACTGAGTGTGTCATCAAAATTTTATCGAACCAATGGTTTTTGAATTATGGGGATGAAGAGTGGAAAGATCTGGCAAGAAAATGTTTTGATGGGATGAACATATTGCCAAATAAAATTAAAGCAGAGTTCAATGATGTCATTGATTGGCTTCATGAGAGAGCTTGTGCAAGACAACAAGGATTAGGAACAAAGTTACCATGGGATAAAGATTGGATTGTAGAGAGTTTGTCAGACAGTGTTATTTACATGGCATACTATACCATTTCAAGATTTGTAAATGATGGTACAGTTACCCCCGAAAATCTAACAAAGGAATTTTTTGATTATATTTTTTTGGACAAAGGTGATGTATCTAAGATTTCTCATACATCAAAAATATCTGAAGAAGTTATCAATAAAGTCAAGAAAGAATTTCAGTATTTTTATCCAGTTGATTCAAGACATTCAGGTAGAGATTTGGTTCAAAATCACTTGTCATTTTTTGTATTAAATCATGTTGCAATATTTGATAAAAAATACTGGCCAAAAGAAATTGTAGTAAATGGTTCTGTAATGATGAATGGCTCTAAAATGTCAAAGAGTATGGGAAATATCATTCCATTACGAACAGCAATTAAAGAACATGGGGCAGATCCAATCAGATTAGCAATCATCTCATCTGCAGAATTACTTCAAGATGCTGATTTTAATATGACATCAGTTTCAGGCATTCAAAACAAGCTTGAATCATTATTAGATGAATGTTCCAGGCTCAAAACTGGTAATAAAATAGAGTTGGAGGCTGAAGATCGGTGGATTTTATCTAAAACTCAGAATATGATTGCTCAAGTAACTGAAGCAATCGAAAAGATGAGATTACGGGAAGCATTACATGATATTTTGTTTTCATTTGAATTAGATTTGAATTGGTATTCTAAAAGAGTAAATGCTAAAAATAGAGAAAATATTTCAGGAATACTACACTACATTAATTCTATACGCGTTACAATGTTATCCCCGTTTGCGCCACACATTGCAGAGGAAATGTGGGAAAAACTTGGTCATTCTGATTCAGTATCAAAATCTACATGGCCAAAATTTTCACCAGAGAAAATAGATGCTACGGCTCTTCAATCAGAAGCATTGCTAAAATCAACAATAGATGATATTTCAAATATCCTCAAAGTAACAAAAATTATTCCACAAAGAATCATAATTTATGTTAATTCAGATAATTTCAAATCCAAAGTTTATAGAAAAATATTAGAGATTATGGTAGGAGGCCAAAATAATATGGGTATGGTAATGAAAGAATTAATTGCAAATTCTGAAACAACAGATGCCAAAAAGATTCCAGACTTTGTACAAAAAACAATTAAGGATTTACATTCTGAATCGGAAGAAATGAAACAGATGAGACTTGAATCAAAAGAGTTTGATGAAAAGAAGTTCTTGTCAAAGGAATTATCACAAATTGGAACGAAGGAATTTGGTGTAGAGATAACAGTATATTCTGAATCAGATAAGAATATTTATGATCCTAAAGGAAAATCAAGGCATGCAAGACCATTCAAACCTGCTATTTTAATTGAATAATTTCATTCCAAATAATTTTCTCTGATCCCAAATAATGATATGCATGAATTTATCAAAGATTAGAAAATATCCATTAGTTGAATTCAAGTTTTAACGAGTTTATCTACTGTCAGTAAAAATAGTATCCCCCCGCTTCAGGCATAAAAAACGCGGTATGACTTAGGGCATAACGAGAGTTTGCTTATTGGAAATTCCTAGTTTTTTCTAAACGCCCATCATCGGTATCATCGCCATCATTGGAATCCATACTAAGAGTGGAATTATTGTTAGAACAATTCCAATAACCTTGATGTTTTGTTTTATTGTTCCAACTCTAGTCTTTTCAAACTCGTAGAACAATCTTCCTTTTGAATCAATGTTATTTTGATCTTGTTTAAAAAACTCAAAACACATTAAAGATAAAAAAAAGAAACGTCAAGCCCTTTTTCAGAATCGGGCGATAGAGAGTGGGACCTGAGTTTCATATTTACTATAATGAGAATTAACTTAAGGATGAGTATGTGAAAAAAATTACAGACAGTCCAGGATTAAAGCAAAATTTTCTGGCTAAAATCAAAAATATTTGGTTTGGAGATATTTTAAAAAACGTGCCTATAGAAGAAAGAATTTGAAAAGAAGGGGCATCTTTAACTAATGTGTAATTTACCTTTTGAAAAATAATCTTGAAATCATACGGTCAGATAGTGTATTTATTAGGTTGGGGCAGATTCTAGCTAAATGAAAATTGCAGTTTGTGGAATTGGAGTCGCAGGAAGTTATCTTATATCTAGAATAAAGGATTCGCATGAAGTAGTGGGATTTGAAAGGATGCCTGAGGACAAGCATGATTCAATTTGTGCCTGGGGAACATGTAAACCAAGAATGATGGAATTATGTAGTAAATCGGGAATAAATTTCGAAGAATATGTTATTCATGATGGAAAAAATATGCATGTTGAGATGAATAATAAAGAAAAATTCGATATTGGTTTGCATGGATTATGCACCTATGACAAAATTCAGCTGATCAAAGATTTTGTAAAGGGATGTAAAGTAAATTTTGGAATATCCCCAAAACTCGAAGATTTAGAAAAAGAATTCGATTTAATTGTTGATTGTACAGGTTTTCATAGAGTATATCTCCCAAAGTTAAAAGAAGATTTTTTCTTACCGACCTATGAATACAAAGTACAGTATGACGGCAAAGTTCCGTATGACGACTTTCTTGTTAGACCATTTGATAAAATGACAGGTTATTTTTGGTATTTCCCCTTGGGAAAAAATTTAGCTCATATCGGTGCTGGTGATTACAAGAAAAACCATGTAAAGGCCACTGATGAATTTTTAGAAAAATATGGTGGCAAAGTGATAAAGACCGTTGGAAGACCCATTAGATTGGCCACTCCAAATATGTGCAAGCCATTTTTCAAAGGAAAAGTAGTAGGAGTGGGAGAATCAATTGGAACAGTGTATCCACTTTTAGGGGAAGGGATTATTCCAAGTATGGAGTGTGTAGATATTTTTGTTAAAAATTTAGGAAACAATGAAGCCTATGAAAAAGAGGTTATGGAACACTTTGCAATTTATGGAAAAGTATTCAATTTTGTTAGAAACAAAATGAAAAATAAATTCAGTATGTTTAAGCAAATCTTAGAACTATTATCAATTTTTAGATACATGAAAAAAAATGAGGACCGTTTTGGGATGGAAATTCACATCGGTGATTTAATGAAAGTAGCAAAAGCCTAACTAAAACTAACAGAACCAAAATTTTCTCTATTTGTTCTATTTGAGGACATGTTGTATTGGTAAATTATTTTAGAATACTCCTGAAACTCTTCTTTCATATCAACTAAATTCTCTGAGAGGTAAAATCCCGGACAGTCACCTGTAAATTGATATGTAGCATGAACACGTGCCAACCCTCGTTCGTTTTCCAACCAAGTTGAAAACGGGTACAAATAACACACACCAGGCCGGTCTGGATGCATACTACATCCCCCTTTTTCATCTAAAAATCTACATGAAATATGGGTTCCATCATCTTCCAAAGTTTCATCTGTTTTTCTTTTTAGATTAATCGTAGTCATTGTTGTCGATTGTCCGGATGGTCCTTGCTCCTGATATGTAACAGTCAAGGTTTCATTTTTTATGAATTCTGAAGTTTTTTGATACTTCAATCCCTTTCCAATTGTTATCAAATCATCAGAAGTTAGTGGTAATCTCCCTTGTCGGTCACAGCAATTATGACAATCAGGCCAAAAGCATTTCCATAAGATATATTTTTTTTCCAGATTAAGATATGGAATATGAAAAATTACATCCTTTACTTTAATTGGATAATCAGATATATCAGTAATTTTGCCTAACATAAATCGCTTCAAAACAGGGTCGATGTCCCAATTTTTTTGTAATAAGTTTAACGATTCTTCAATTTCATTTTGAGACAAGTATTAAGTTATAACATCTTTTGTAGATGTTATTAATGTTGAGTGAAAAAGGAAAATACGCTTCAGCTACTGAAAATCGAAGATTCGTGTGGGCAGAAATTGTTTGGCCTCTAATTTTAGAATTAAATCAGGTAGCATTTTCATTAAAACAATATCAGAAGAAACGAGATGAAATATGTTCAAAAAAAAATGTAAACATCACAATGACTTCACGAGGTTTAGTTTCATTGATGCAAAAAGAAATTCTACTAAAGGAGGGCGACATTTATTCTATCCATTATAGATTAATTCCATATATGAGAGTAAAAGCAGATTGTGATTATGCGACGGCAATTCATGAAGTTAGAATAAAATGAAGTTCCAAATAATTATATTCTTAACCAATAGAATTTGAAACGGTAGCCCGATAGTCTAGCGGTCAAATAATTTTAGATCAAGGATTCTGCCCTCTGGATCTCAAGAGTGGATAGGCGGAGACGGCAGTTCGAATCTGCCTCGGGCTACTTGAAAAATTTTATCTAGACGCCTGTGCTATTCTTTCTAGCTCATTTTTCTTCTTAACAGAAGGAGCATTAGGATCATTTTTTGATGCCAAAATAAGTTGTTCTGCCATATGTTCTTCAATAGGTTTTGGATTTGAGAAAGTAGATTCTTTGATTGCATCTGAAATGAATCTTAGAGCTAAATCTACTCTTCGAATTGGGGCAACATCAACTGAAACGTGATAAACTGTTCCACCATACACAATTCGTGTAGTGTCTTCGTTTGGAGCAGAATGCTCTACTGCCTTTACTAAAACACTAACTGGGTTTTCTCCTGTTTTCAGAGAAATGATATCAAAAGCAGCTTTAACGGTGTTTAAGACTCGTACTTTTTTTCCTGTCATCCTACCAGTATTTTTTGCATATTTTTTTCCAAAGTGCATTGTTTTATTGCAAAGGCGCTCAACAATGTTAACATCAGCCTTATTGAATCGTTTAAGGGCAGAACGCCCATATGTGTAAGGTAAAATTTGTTTTCTAAGAGATATTGCAGTTTTAAGTCCTGGATCCTTTATCTCTATTTCAGATAAATCCCATTTTCTGAATAATAATAGATTTTTTGTTTGTGTCATTTTTATCTCCTGGGTTTTTCTTTTTTGCCAATTACAAGTTCATGAAGTGATGTTCCATTTACTTTGTAAACTTTGAATCTTACTCCTGGAATATCACCCATCGCACCACCTTGTGTTGCACCCATTCCTTGTATATGGACTTCATCGTGTTCATCAATAAAATTCATTGCTCCGTCTCGAGGCAAAAATGCAGTAACCGATTTTCCATTTTTAATTAATTGAACTCTAACACATTTTCGAATAGCAGAGTTTGGTTGTTTTGCAGCGATTCCTACTTTTTCTAAAACAATTCCTCTTCCTTGAGGGGCACCACCAAGTGGATCTGCCTTTCTATCAATTCCCAATTTTCTTCTTTTATAACTTGAAATTGCCCATCGTTGTTTTTTCTTTTTTTCTTTTAGGACACGTCCAGCAAATAATCCAAGTGGTGATTTTCTCATATATTACATCTCCAATGTTGCTCTTTGAGGACTGTTGATAAGTACGCTACTTATATCGAAATATCGTTTTGCAAGTAACCTTGCTTTTTCCGCATTTCGTCCTTCACGTCCAACTACTATTCCTTTCTTTCTCGCATCAACCATAATTATTGCCTGTTTAGTCCCGTCTGTTCGTGTATTTATTTTTACTTCAGAAATCAATTTTGAATTTAGCAAATTGGTTAAAAATTTTATTGGGTCCTCATCAAATTCTACAAGTTCTACATTTCGTTTTACGATATTTTGCAATGATTTTATATGACACCCTCCCTTGCCTATTGCCAAACCCATTTTACCTGTGTTAACCACAAATATTACACGGTCTTGTTTTTCATCATCAATACAATCCCGAGCTGTTGCACCAGTAACATTTTGAAAAAGCGACATCATTCGCATTTGTTCAGTTGTAAGTTTGATTGATTGTGTCATAATAAATCTTAATTATCTCCGAAAAAAATTTGTCTCATTTAAATCTACATTTAATGTGTTATGATTTTTCAATTAGTTTCCTCAGTTTTAGTTTCTTTGAGAATTGATTTTATATTTGCGTCAGTCAGAGAAGTAAAAGATAGTGTCGAAATTCTAAATTGTAGGCCGCATAATCTACCTAATGCGACCGAAGTTCCTTGGAAGTTAACAAAGGGTATTTTTTCTTTTTGTGCGTTGGATTGAATTTTCTCAATGGTTTCTTTTCTTATTGATTGAGACAAAACAATTAGTTTGGAATTTTTTACAGAGTTTAATACTTGTTTAGATCCCATAGTAATTCTATCTTCCTTTAAGGCATCTTTTAGTGCTTTTTCTAGTATCTTACTCATTCCTTATTTTAATTCGGTTACTTAGGGTTTTATAGGTTTATTGAAACTTTACGCATAAAAAAATTAAGTTGTATTTACAAATAAAGATACAATTGAAGATAATATGGAATCTATTTGTTCAAACAAGTCTGGAGATTTTTCTTTTTGTAGTTTAATTTGATCAGATGTTTTCATAGATATTGATGTCTCATGATTATTTTCATTCTGAAAGGAAATTTGCTGAAGAGTTAAACTATTTTTTTGAGGCATCTCAGATAGTACTGTTTCAAGATTTTGTCGAGCGGTAACATAACTTGGGTTTTTTCCTAATACTTCAGCATATAGAGAAATTGCTTCCTCATAATTCCCGATATTTGCAAGTGCATTTGCTTTGTTGTTTAATGCGGGAAGAAAAGTAGAATCGATTTCTATGGCTTTGTTATAATGAAGTATCGCATCTTTATAATATCCTAATTTTCCAAGTGCAGATCCTTTATTGGTCAAAATCTCTGCATTGTCAGGATCCTCTAATAATGATTCACTAAAGAATTGAAGAGAGTTATCAAATTTACATAGACGGTATAGCGCAGGGCCCATTCCATCATAGTAGGAAATTGTATCTGAGTATGTACTTTTATCACATTCTAAATTTATTTGATTCAATATTATACCTAATTCAATGTCTTCAACAGAAAGATTGTCAGTTTTTCTTTGAGTGGTTATCTCTGGTGTATTTGTATTTGATTTTTCTTCCTTGGCCTCAGATGATTCATCCAGTAAATTTTCTTCAGTTTTGATGTTGTCATCAGATGAGTTGTCATCAGATGAGTTGTCATCAGATGAGTTGTCATCAGATGAGTTGTCATCAGATGAGTTGTCATCAGATGAGTTGTCATCAGATGAGTTGTCATCAGATGAGTTGTCATCAGATGAGTTGTCA
>JAOTVS010000024.1 GCA_029863275.1 Candidatus Nitrosopumilus sp. | reverse complement strand
AAAGGAGGAGACAATGAACAATTCATAAAAATTAAACAAGCTTATGAGGATCTAAAAATTGGCAAGAAATATCCAGAGACAGATGTTGAAAAACTGAGAAAATCTCGAGTATATTCTGGAGATTCTGAAGAAGATATTAAAAGAAAAAATCGGATATTAGGTCAAGAATTATCAAAAGAAATGCAAATTGCTCAAGAGTGGGCAACCACTTTGAATAGATCTAATTTAACTGCAACCAGATTATTTGGATCTAAAACTCTAGGAGAAATTGAACTTGAAAGAAAAGCAAATGGTGCACTCTCAATAAAAGGGAATTTTATGGCAGGAAAAATATCTTATGATGGACCTATCCTAATGCAAGGTAATATTACAAGTCCTTCATGGACTGAAGAATTTGGATCAATAATTCATTTAACTAAAGGAGATTTCAAATTTGTTGATCCAATTGAGAACAAGTACAAAATTGAGAATGGTGCAAAAATAATAATAGATAATGGAAATGCTGTAGTAGGAAATATTTTTGGAAGAAAATACAAAATGCAAGATCCTGAAGGTAGGGTAGGACTATATGTTACTCAAGAACATAGGACTCAAATTTTTGCTCCTCGCGGAAAAATTATCCTAGAAAATGCGGTAAATACAGTTTCTTTGGAGGCTGATACAATAATCGCCCTAAATCTTGAAGATGATATAAAAATCAAGGGTAGAGAAATATTGCTTTATGGCAGCAAAATAACATATGATGTCATTATCGAATTAAAAAAAGATGGGTTTATCAAATTTTTCGAAGATTTCTCCATTCAGGGAATAAGTAATGATGCAAAAATTAGGCTAGAGGATGGTAAGGAAATTAGATTATTTGACCTTAAAACTAAAAAGATTAAAGATTTAGCCGATGAATTTGTACCCAATAAAAACAATTACCATAAAGATGACACAATGGTAGGAAAAGGCTTCACCATTACCTACCAAATGTTGGAGAATCTGGATAAAAAATCTAGTAAATCTCGATGGAGATTTGGCTCTAAATCGTAAAATCGAGAAATATTACCTCATCTAGTAATAAATCACTCCAACTAAACTAGATATTTAGCAAAGACTTGATATTCATATAAAATCAAAGGAAAATTGATTTGGCAATATCCTTTGCTTTGGATAAAAAGTTAATTCTATTAGTAATGAGTGTGTCAATTATCGCTTTATCTATCACTGGATTTTTAAGTTTTAATTATGCAGAACAAATTCTTAAAGAACGAACTGGTGAACAATTATTTGGTGAATCCACCATACGAGGAGATACTCTCCGAATAATGTTTGAATCACGTATTGAACAAAATCAAATCATTTCAACTGATCCTATGATCAAAATTCTAGTTACAGAATTAAACCAAGCATCAGAAGAAGAACTTCAAAACAAAGTTGAAGAAAAACGCAGAGATTTTCTAACGCAAATTCAAGCATTTCAAACATTGATCGGCTTTTCTATAGGATTTGAAGATGTTAAAATAATTGGAAAAAATGGAGATATCTTCTTTTCGCTTGGAAGAATTGATAAAGATGATTTTCAAAACAATCCTTTATTTCAAAAAGGATTAGATACATCATTTGTCGACTTTGAACCTTTTCAAAACAGTAAAAAAATGATTGTAGTATCTCCAATTTTTGCACAAGACAGTAAGATTGGAGATGAGGCAATTGGAGTTGTAATATCTAGAATGAGAACTGCAGCCATAGATAATATTTTACTAAATAGAAGTGGACTTGGAGAATCAGGCGAAATCTATATTGTTAATAGTAATTTTATGATGTTATCTGAATCTAGATTTATTGAAAATACTATCTTTAACCAAAAAGTAGATTCCATTCCAGTCCAAAAATGCTTTAATGAAGGATTAGAATTTGAGGGACTTTATCCAGATTATCGTGGAATTTCAATTTATGGCTCTTCTTACTGTGCAAGAGATTTAGGATTCGTATTACTTGCAGAAATCGATGAAGCTGAAACAATTCAACCAATTCTGACTCTTCAAGAAAGAATATTCCAAACTGGTCTATTAATTACAGCAATAATGGTCATAATGGCATTTATTATTTCCAAAACCCTTTCAAAACCATTAATAAAATTAAAAAATGCTGCAAATACAATAGCAAGTGGTAATTTTGAGGTAAGAACTAAGATTACCACAAAAGATGAGATAGGTGAACTCTCATATGCTTTTGATTCAATGGCTCAAAAACTTCAAGAATCATTAATAGAAATTAAAGAAAAAGAAGACGTGATTAAACAACAAGAAGACATTCTTTTGCAATTTTCAGACTATAGTGAAAAATATTGTGTTTGTATGATAGACATAATGAACTCTACTAAAATTACTTCAAATTTATCAGATTCACAAACAAGTGAATTTTATAGAATTTTTCTAAATTCAACAGCACTAATTGTTCGAAATTTTGGCGGTATAGTAGTTAAAAATATTGGAGATGCTTTATTATTTTATTTTCCTATAATTCACTCTGAAATGGAACTTACAGTAAAAAAATGTCTTAATTGTTGTTTGACTTTAGGGGAATCACACGAAGAAATTGCAAAAAAGTTACAAAAAGAAAAACTACCTGTTATTGATTATAGAACTAGTGCTACTTTTGGAATGGTAAGAATAGCCAGAACCTCCACTTCATCGGTAAACGATATTTTTGGAGCGACTGTGAATCGATGTGCCAAAATAAACAGAACTGCTCCTGCAAATGGATTAATTATCGGAGAGGAATTTTATGAAAATGCAAAAACTCTGGAGGATTTTTCCTTTAAAAAAGTTGAAAGTGAGATCGTTTCACCAGAACATGGATTTATTGGATATATTGTTTCTAGAAAACAAAAATAAATAACAATTGCATAAATGGATAATCCAATTAAATTATTTCAGATGATTTTTGTTTTGTTGAAATATCATAAGACTGTTCAACATTTGTAATAAAGATTTTTCCATCTCCCTTGTTTCCTGTATGAGCCGTAGCCATAATAGCTGATATGACAGGATCTATTTGAGAATCATTTACAATGGTTATAATTACATCTGTGGAATTAAATTCAATTTGTTTTCCACCAATTTCTGGTCTTTCTCCTCCACCTTGGCCTAATGATTCTATCAAAGTAACACCACTTACACCTACATTACGAATTGCTTGTATTACTTTTCTTGAAATCTCACTTTGTACAATAATCTCTATTCGTTTCATAAGGTTTTTGAGAAAAATTACCATTTAAAAATATCTAATTATCATGCCTGAATATCAATAAAGAAAATCTCCTTATCATTAAATAAAATAAAATTGCTAATTATCATGTCTTGTATCAAATCTATACTCTAATTGTGTTAGGAGTACTCCCTTTGGTTTCAATTGCTTATGCAGCAGACTATATTGTAGATATTCCATATGGGTCATTTAATCCTGAATTAAATACACCTGCAGAGGTTTGGTATGATCCACCTGTCATTGCAATTACAGTGGGCGATTCAATTACTTGGTATAATGATGACAGAGAGGGTCACACTGTTACCAGTGGTGAAGGATCTGGAAGATTTGGTTGGATGAGTGATAATTTTGGAACTCCTGATGGAGATTTTGACAGCGATCGATTTATGCCAGGAGAATCCTGGAATCATAAATTTGAAGAACCAGGAACTTTTTCATATTATTGCACAATTCATCCTTGGATGGAAGGTGTAGTAATTGTTGAAAGCAAAATTCCAGACTATCCACACGATGCAACTGGACAGAAATTAGAATTTCCTCTCTTACAGTATACTCCAGATAGACGAATAGAAGTTAATCTTAGCTGGGATCCACCTGTAATTAAAACTCATGAAAAAATTCAATTTGTCTATCAATTTTATGATCCTACTACAAATTCGAATCTGGCAAAAATGAAATATGACTTTATTATTTTTCAAAATGGAAAAGAAATTTTCCACGATGAGGGTTTAAATCAAATTGGAGGTGACTATCGTAATTTTGTTTTCGATGAATCAGGTTCAATAATAATTAGAATTGAAGGAATTGAAGCTTTATCTATTCTAGCTGAGGAAGGAGTAACAGTTTCTGGTAAAGTTGAGAACAAAGCTCAAAGGTCAGTTGATTTTACGGGTGTAGTTTATGATAATCCAGAAAAAACTAGTCATGAATCTTATCACATACAACCTGCCAAAAGACTAGAACTCTATTATGAAATGACTATCGCAATTATTATGATTCCGGCTGTCATGTTTATAGGATTAATTATTTGGATGAAGAGAACACCTAAAATCCCTGAGGAAAAATCAACTGCAGTTTGAATTAATTGCGTGGGCTTAGACTCATGAATATTGAATTGAAATTATTTTTCTTGAAATCAAGGATTCCCTAATTTGGTCCACCCCCGCTCTAAGAGCTTTTGAGCAGTTGAGAGTTTAACACATGCAGGAGAATGGTCTGTTGCCTTGAAGATTAATTCCAATCCTTCTTTACAAACTACATTTTCAGGGTTAATTCCAGAGCTAGTTTGTTTTAGTGGTGCTAAAATATTGTTTTCAGAAATTTTCCGAACAAAATCAATGTTTGAAAATTCCACCAAGTTTGTAGGGCCACATAACTGAGACTGTATTTCTTCACCATAATAATCGGCAAAAACCAGATAATCTGATCCGATAGTAAAGTTGATTCCCCAAAATTTTTCATCAGAAGATACTGTAACCTGATCTTGAGTGACTCCCTTGAGAAATTCTTTGATGGAAAACAAAGATTCTGCAATGAGTGTTCTTTGGTCTGAAGGTTCAAGATATTCTTTGGAGACTACTGTTCCCACAAACACCACATCAGATTCCTCAAAGGACTCGGCTATGTTTGGTGCAGCACAAGATAGACCAAAAGCATCTGAAAAAGAAGACAGGTTTAGAAAAATACCTGCAACCAGAAATAAAATAAAGAAAATTTTCAATTTTTATTCAAATACCTAAAGGGGAATTCTCTAATAATATTTGATGAAATTTGATTTTTACCAAACTTGTGCCTGAATTTGTGCCAAAAATTTTGGAGATGTTTTTGTCAAATTACAAGAAAATCTGAAATGCTTCAAATACTAATGGACAAATTAAGTTATTTTAAAAATATAAAAATAAAATTGAAATTGATTGAATCGACTAATCTACTAGTTCGGTCCAACCTTTTACGAAGACTGAATCTTTGTGAAGAGGTACTGGTTGTCCAACTGTAAAGTCCATTGGTCTCATCCAAAAGATTGCTTTTGTTGGGCATACACCAATGCATGCACCATCTGAAATACATCTTTCTGGGTAAAAGACAAATGCTTTACCTCTCTTCCAGCCTTCAACTGGTTTTACTCTAAGGACATCTGGACCAAGTGTTGTACAGATTTCTACACATAGTGCACATCCGATACACATTTGTTCGCTGATGTCTGGAATAATTCCTACTGGCATAACAGAATTTTTTCATCTTTTGATCTTTATATAATTTACCGAAAAAATCTGACTTATAACACCGTTTGAAGTCTTATAACGGCGTTTGAAAATCTGATCGGATTATTGTGATTATTTTTTAATCTCAAATGATCGTAAATTTGGTTGATTTTTATCGATTTTATTTAAAATTATATTTGCTTCAGACATTCCTAGGAAATAAACTCCAGATTCTTTTGAATCCATTAAATGCCTGCCTCCTGGAGAAAGAATCCATTCATCATCATTTTTTATTACCATTGCAGTGACCATAATCTGCGATTTGGTATGTCTTGCTACAGAGGATAAAAGCATAATTGCTGCATTGATGAATCTACTAGATTCTAATTCATCAAACATGTTGTAAATCCCATTTAGAGAATCTAAAATTACAAGAACTCTCTCTCTTGATATTTTTTCAATAATTTCTTTTAGGTCTCGTTCCCAATTGATCCTATCAGAACGAACAATTCTAACATTTTCTTTTCTTTTAATCATTTTAGAAGATACATAGCCGCTATACAATAAATCAAAATCCAAAAAAATTATTGGAATTTTCTGAGATTCAATAAACCTATTTAAAAATTCAGTTTTTAGAAAAGGTTTAGAACAAAAAATAAAATTTGGATTTTTTTTGGAAAACTCAGCTTTCATTTGAACAAAATCATCATCAAAACTTTGCTTAGGATTTTTATCCAACATTAATTTAGTCACTAACAGATATAATAATGAATTTAGAGCCTAAGGATGTATCTGAGGATTTTTCATCGAGTAAAATCTATCTAAATAATGCATCAATATCTCTAATGCCAACACAAAGTATAGAGGCAATGAAAGAATTTTTACTTTCATACAATTCAAAGGGGCCTGATTCTCTTGAATCTGAACCATTTGTTGCAGAAAAATTAAAAAATACTAGAAAAATTATCTCTAAGATAATAAATTGTCAACCCGATGAGATTGTTTTAACCCAGAGTACAACAGATGGGATAAATTTTGTGGCCAATGGTCTCGCTTTTAATTCATCTTCCAATATCATAATACGAGGAATGTCTCACGAACATCATGCCAATTTTTACCCTTGGCTTCGATTAAAAAATAAACTAGAAATCAAAAATTTATCAATAGATGAAAATGGTTTTTTTAATTTTAATGAATTTAATAAATTTCTAGATAGCAACACAAAACTAGTTTCACTTAGTCATGCATTGTATAACACAGGTGCAATATTACCGATAGAAAAAATTGGAAAAATACTTGATAACAAAATACCATTTTTCCTTGACAGTGCTCAAACTGTAGGCTGTTCTGGTAATTTTGATGTAAAAAATCTTAAATGTAATTTCATGTCCTTTAATGGATCAAAATGGCTTTGTGGTCCCATGGGAACAGGATTATTTTACTGTGACCGAAAATCAAGCGAATTACTTGAGCCTCTTTCTATAGGAGGAGAATCTGCAATGATGTATGATGATTCAAATTTAGCATTCAAAGATTTGCCTGAAAAATTTCAAACAGGATTCCGGAATTATGTTGGGATAGTTGGCTTGGAATCTTCTGCCAACTACCTTTACAAATATGGTCTGGAAAATATACGCAAAAAAAACATTCATCTTTCAAATATACTCAGAGAGGAATTATCCAAAAACGACAAAATAACCCTCTTTGGTCCAAACGATCCCAAAGAACGTACAAGTATAATCTCATTTACCTTAGATGGATATGAATCACAAACAGTAGTTGAAAAATTAGAAAAACAGGATATAGTTTTAGCAGTTAGAGAAATCTTTGACAGAAAAATAATCCGAGCATCTCCTCATTTTTTTAATACTGAATCTGAAATTCTTCAAGTAATAGATGCAATAAAAAAATTATAGATTCTCTTGTTCCTCTATAACCATCATCGTTAAGGTTGATTGGACCTTGTTGATTTTTCTAATCTTATCTGTAATAATTCCACGAAGACTTTCGGCGTTATCAGAAGATAGTTTTAACACGATATCATAGACTCCATAAACACCTTGAACCTCAAATTTAACGTCTTCATTTTGAAGAATTTTTTTTGTTTCATCAATAATACTACTATCTGATCCTAGATCAGAATTCAATAAAACATATGCTGTAGGCATGTTGCAGATTTTCATAGACAGTATTTAACCTTTCATGGACATCAAAAACTGATAAACTAGCATCAGAATTTCTTGATGTGAAACATCTAGACCTTACATTAACAATTTCTAAATCAATTCCAAATTTTCCTGGTTCGCCTTCTCCTCAATTCATTCTTTGGTCCACTATAAAGGATGAAAAATATAATCTAGAATTGCTATTTTTCAGCTCTCATACAGGAACTCATCTTGATGCGCCATATCATTTTGTAAAAAATGGAATAAAAATTCATCAAATTCCGATAAATCGACTTATCGGAGAGGCAATTTTAATTAAAATTAAAAAATTAAAAGATCAATTAATCACAAAAAAGGATCTTATTAACTTTGAGAAAAAAAATGAAAAAATTCCAAAATATTCTTCAATTATATTTTTCACTACCTGGCAAAAAAATTTGAATAGAAATTTCTATTTTACAAATAACCCTGGATTATCTAAATCTGCAATTAATTATCTTGTTTCAAAAAAAATCAATTTAGTAGGAATTGATTCTCCTAGTATTGATCTCGGAATTGACAAGTCATTTTCAGCTCATAAAATTTTAGCAAAAAATAATATCCTAATAGTTGAAAATCTCTCAAATCTAGGAAAAATTCCTACTCTGAAATTTGATTTCATCATTTTACCACTAAAACTAAAAGATGCAACAGGTTCTCCTGTTAGAGCAATTGCTAATTATTGAACGAAATGAAATCGATTTTTTTTATAATTTTTTGATAATTTGCCTACAATTGGAATCTTATTTTTACAAAATTGACACTGATTTTTTTCATCTATGTTCCATGATTCTATATTAAAACTAAATCTTTTGATAACAATATTTTTACATTCAGGACAGTAAGTGTGTTCTAATGGATGACCGGGAACATTTCCTATGTAAGCGTACTTTAACCCAATTTTTTTAGCAATTTCGTGATGTTTTTCCAATGTTTCTACTGGAGTCGAATTAAATTCCATCATTTTGTAATCAGGATGAAAACGTAAAAAATGAATAGGCATTTCTGGTCCAAATTCATCATAAACAAATTTACATAATTTTTCTGCATACTCTAAATTATCTCCAACTTGTGGAACAACCAAATCTGTTATTTCTACATGAATTTTTGTTTTATCTCTGATTTCTAAAAGTGTATCAAAGACTGGCTTAGGATCAGGAATTCCAATATATTTTCTAGAAAATTCTGGTTCTGCATTTCCTTTAAAATCAACAGTTATAGAATCCAGAAACTCACCCATCATTTTTACTGATTCAGGGGTATCATATCCATTTGAGACAAAAACATTGTAAAGATTTTTTCGATGAGCTTCTACGCCACAATCTCTTGCAAATTCAATAAAAATTGACGGCTCATTGTAGGTATATGCAATCCCATCTGCTCCATTATCTAAAGCAGTTTGTACTACTTCTTGTGGGGTCATATCCACACCTTCAATTTTTCTCCTCTGACTAATATCATAATTCTGACAATATTTACAAAGCCAATTACATCCAGTTGTAGCAATAGAATACACTTTTGAGCCTGGGTGAAAGTGAGTTACAGGTTTTTTTTCAATAGGATCAACATGACCTGCGATCACTTTGCCATATACAAACAAGTCTAACTTTCCATTTTTATTTCCTCTAATTCCACAAAGACCTATTTGTCCTTCTGCCATTTCACAATATCTAGCACAAGCTGTACAACGTACCTTATTGTTTGACAATTTCTCATAAAGAATAGCCTCTTTTCCCATGTTACATATAATGTCTTTTTAATAATATAAGGCCACTGTACTTTTCGCAATGCTAAAAATATGCAACAAACTAACAATACCTATGAGTAAACCTGGAAATGTTTGGAGAAAGGTTCATGGGAAAATCACTAAACGACCTACTAATTTTTCATGGTTAATGGAAGAAAAACTTGCAGGCTCTGGAATGCCAACTAGCTTTGATGAATTTGACTGGATTCTTCAGCAAGGTGTAAAATCAATTGTGACTATGACAGAAGATGCTTTGCCTGAAAAATGGGTAAATGAAATAGAATATTTACATGTGCCAACACCAGATTTAACGGCTCCAGATATGGAGAAAATAGATGTGGCAGTTGACTTTATTCATGCAAATATCAAAAATAATCATGCAGTAATGGTCCATTGTGCAGCTGGAATGGGAAGAGCAGGAACTATTTTGGCTTCATATCTTGTAAAGTATCAAAAATATTCAGCTGAAGAGGCAATAAAAAAAATAAGAAAAGAGAGACCAGGTTCTATTCAATCTGAAATACAAGAACTGGCAATTACTTTTTATCAAAAACATTTAGAAGTTAAATAAACTCTGAAACTAGTTTTCCATCAACTATCTTGATTTGCAATTTTATATTTTCTTGAAATTCTAGTGTTAATCCTCCTTGAGAGTCTGGATCTTCAACTTTAACTAATTCTACCATTTTTAGTCTATCAAATTTTGCCATTTCACTCACCTATTCTGGAATAGACACTGTATCTATTTTACCATCAACTGCCTTTATGAACAAAAATCTGTTATCCTTTAAAATAAAAGTAATTCCGCCTTCCTTATCTGGTTCTTCAACTTCTAAAATGGGTTGTCCTAACAAACCATCATATTTTGCCATGTAAAGTCTCTAAAATAGTTCCTTATATCCCTAATTGAACTAATGTTTTATTAATTATATATTAAAATTGGTATTTAAAAAAGTCTACAAATAAAAGGGATTATTTTTTAATGAACAAATACAGATGGAACATAATGAATTATGTCAAAAAATATTAGAGTTAATACCTCAAGTAAGGTTTAGTGGAATTTTAAACTCTAGAGGAGATTTAGCCGTTGCAAGTAACAGAGAAGATTCAGGAAAATTATTGAATGACGATGAAGTAAAAATGTCAGTACACTATACTTTTCAAAGATGGACAAGCATTCAAAATCTCGCACATAAAATCGGTAAAGAAAAAACAAACATTACCGAATTCGAAAAAGTTACTTTGATTAGCCTTCTTCTAAATGATGGAAATCTACTTCTATTGAGCTCAGAACCTGGAGTTAATTATATGGAAATAATTTCCAAAGCCAAACAATTAATTCCTGAGCAATAACAAGGTTCCATAAATTGTCTCTAAGTTGGAGATTTTCCTTGCAGTACTCATTTATCCCACTAGTTTAGTTTTAAAAATGAATCAGTTTGATTAATTACTGAGATCTCTTTTCTTTATAATTTCGATTCTAGGATACAGTTTAGTTACATATCAGATACGAATGTATTTTCAAAATAAGAATAAAATTTGTCAATTGGATTTTAACTAGTTTATTTTATTCTTAAATTATAAAGCGGTATACAAATTAAAATTGTATTGAAAGGTCTTTATTGGTTAATTTTAGGAATGTGTGTTTGGTTTATTCCAACAATTATCTTTCAAATTATTGTATCTTCAGGTGACTCTCAGGTAACTGCTGAAGAAGCAGTATCTGATATTCCCCGAGAATTTGTAATTATATTATTTGTTTTAGCATTACCAATTATTCTTAAAGGTGTAATTAGTATAAGAAAAGAAAGAAAAATTGAGAGAAAAAATTTAAAAAACAATAAGAAAAAAACTAGGAAATGACTCGAAAAATAAATTTTCAGCTTTTCTAGCTAAATAGTTTCATTTTCTTTAATTACGAAGAAATTCTAAATCTCGTAATTGATAATCAGATAGTATAATAAATAAGCAAATTTTTTATTTTTTTATATGAAGAAAATTGAGGCAATAATCAAAAGATCTAGCTATACCACAATTGCTAGCAAATTAAACGAGATGGGATACATAATTATCGATAAACGAAATTTGGAGGATAGTCAAATTTTAGATACCAAAAAAGGATCAAAAGTAGGTGGATCATTTAGCGTACAAACAATCCCTCTATCAAAAATTGAATTAGTCGTAACCGAAAAAGACGCTAGAAAAGTAATTGACCTTATTTCAAAAAAATCTGGATTTACATCTAGTAAAATAGGGAAAATTTTTGTATCTGAAATGGAGGAAGTTGTTGAAATTGATACACTTGAAAGTACACAAGATCTTGAACTAGATGAAATTGCTATTCCGCCAAAACCTAAAGTCAAGCGAAGTAGATTGGTTCCACTTCAAAAATATACCTTACTTCGGCTTCAAACGGTTTATGATGAAAACCATGAAACTCTAGCCTCAGATCACAGAATAAAATCATTTAGCGACTTTGTTAATCACTGCATTATGGGTTATCTTCCATCCTTTGAAAAGCAACTCAAACATCCTACTGTGGTTTATGGAAATAATTTTAGAGAATTTTAGATAACACTTTCTCCTTCATCACCAGTTGCTATATCTATTGCACGGAGTACTGGTGAAATGAAGATTTTTCCAACACTTCCTTTTTCTTTAAGAATATTTACTACTTGTTCTTCTTTACTTTCTGGAATAACTAATTCTATGACGTACTTTTGACTGAATTGAGGTTGAAATATTGCACTTCCCTTTGAAGCATGGATTTCAGGAGGTGGTCTCTTTCCACGACCTCTTACTTTACCTACAGTTAAACCCCCAATCTCCAATTTCTTGAGTGCCTCACTAATTGCCATTACGTCATTATTTCCGAGAAATGCTTGAATTTTTATCATTTAATGTTATTCAAGGTTTTTCACAAATAATAGTTTCAGATTTTGATAATCAAGTGATAATCAAATAGTTATCAAAATAAGTTATTATTATTTAGTTTCACAAACTTCGAAATAATATTGCCAATAGATACAGGTGATACTGCATGGATGCTTGTAGCAGGAAGTTTGGTACTCTTAATGATACCTGCGCTTGGTCTTTTTGAATCTGGTTTACTAAGAAAGAAAAATGCAGTATCTGTTTTTATGCAAATATTCTTTGGATTAGCTTTACTTAGTGTGATGTGGTTTGTATTTGGTTTTAGTCTGGCATTTGGTCCTGACGATACAGGTTTAGGATTAATTGGAAACATGGATTGGGTATTCTTAAAGGGTGTACCTTGGGATGAGGCTCTAGATTATGCACCGACGATTCCTGGTGTTTTATTTGTTAAATTTCAATTAATGTTTGCTGCAATTACGCCCCTACTGCTTACAGGCACTATAGCTGAACGAATGAAATTTAGTTCATTTGTGATATTCATAACTACCTGGTCCATACTCATCTACTATCCTTTAGTACATTGGGTTTGGGGAGGTGGTTGGTTAGCTGAATTAGGTGTAGTAGACTTTGCTGGCGGTATCGTAATCCACACAAGCGTAGGAATGGGAGCACTAGCTGCTGCAATTGTTCTTGGCCGCAGAAGATTCTTTGGTCCTGCAATTGAAATTCCACATAGTATTCCACTAGCTGTTGTAGGTTCTTCTCTTTTATGGTTAGGTTGGTTTGGATTTAACGCAGGAAGTGCATTAGCATCAGGTTCTCTTGCAGGAAACACTGTCATTGTAACTCACATGGCCTCTTCAGTTTCTGCATTAATTTGGGTAGGATTGTCTTGGGTCAGATCTGGCAAACCATCTGTTGTAGCAGCTGTTAACGGAGCTATTGCAGGTTTAGCAGGAATTACACCTGCTTCAGGATTTGTCAGTGTTGAACATTCATTCATAATTGGTATTGCTATAGGGATCGCATCATACTCTACACTAGTAATCTTCAAAGAGAAATTGAGAATAGATGATGCTCTAGATGTAAGTTCAGTTCACGGAACTGCAGGAATTATTGGTGCATTATCAATTGGCATATTTGCAAGTACTGCTGTTAATCCTGGAGGGCCAAACGGTTTGCTCTTTGGTAATCCTGATCAATTAGGAATTCAAGCAATCGGAGTTGGAGTAGCAGCTCTGCTTGGATTTGGAGGAACTTACATAATCATGAAAATTCTTGATTTCTTAGTAGGAGTAAGAGTATCTCCGGAAGTGGAAGATGCTGGACTAGATATTAGCGAACATGCAGAACGGGCGTATGCAGATGAAGAAGAATTCAAACTTGAAATGGATGAATATATTGATGACCTAGAAAAAAAGGGTGGATTCTTCGGTAGAAGGAAAAGTAATAAGGGCTAGAATTTTTAATTTATTGTAATTTCAATCTCTTTTGAATTATTTTTAATATTATCAGATTCGGTATAATCATGTTTTTGCCAAGATGCATAAACGTCGGCCCCAATCTTATGTGTTCCTGACCCAAGGTCTGAAGCTTTAACTAAAATTTTTTCATTAAAATCAAACAACTCTTGTCTTACCTCTTCTTCTGAAAGGCGAATAAATGGCTCAAAATTTTTGGCTACTTGAACCCAAATTCTTCTATCTTTCATAGGATTCACCAATTTCGGATTTCTAGTCCAAAAAATTGCTGCCTTTCTATAGGTATCGATTGATTTACCAATTTCCTTCTTTCTAAAGCCCCCAGAAGTCAACTTAATTCCGTACTTTAACTTGAAAGAGACATCATTATTGTTATAGGCCTTTGTCCAATTCTCCTCATTGAAATCATTTCTAATATCCCCCTCAATCTGAAATTGGACACTAATCTCTAAAGTATCATTAGGAGAGTATTCATCTTTATCATTAATTAGAGAAATCTCCGAAATTCTGCTCCCACTCATTCCTAATCATAATGATTTATATCCACAATAAGTTCTTTTTCCGAATACATGCACGCTCAAGTAGTAAGTTCAGAACCAAAAGAAATCAATTTATCCATTCAAGATACAGATGTAGGACTTTTGTATATCATTCAGCACGAGCTACTTAAAACATCAGGTATAGATTTTGCTGGAGTTATTATTAAACATCCTCTAACTAATGAATGTTGGATGAGAATTAATTCAAACACCAAACCTATACAAGAAATTAAAAAAGCGACAGAAACAGCAATAAAAACCACAGAAGAACTGAAAAAATTATTTAATTCTACTATTAAGGGAAATTAGATGAAATTTTGCCCCAAATGTGAGGTCAAATTAAAAAAGGATGGAGGCGATCTCAAATGCTCCAAATGTGGTTATATCGATGGGGAAAAAGTAACACAAACAAAAAAAAAAATTGATGAAGAAGAACCAGATTTTTCACTTCTTGCTTTTGAGGGAAATGAAGGAGAAGACTCAAATCCAACAATCAAAATTGAATGTGAAAGTTGTGGACATGATGAAGCTGTCTGGTGGATGTTTCAAACAAGAAGTGCCGATGAACCTACAACAAGATTTTATCGCTGCCAGAAATGTAAATACACTTGGCGTGATTACACATAACGTTTAACTGGAACTTAGTCACCTGAAAATCAGTTTGACTTTTGGAGCAAAAACAAGTGGTTCAGATGATCTAAAAGCAATTCTCTCAGCTATATCTACACTAGTAGAAGAAGCTACATTTGTTGCAACTGCCGAAGGAATAACTTTCAGAGGAATGGATCCATCACATGTTGCGCTAATTGATATTTCATGGCCAAACTCTGCTTTTGAAAAATATGAATGTGATAGCGATATTAAATTTGGAGTAAGAATTGATGAATTTTCTAAACTAATCAAGAGAGCTGATAAGAATGACAGTATCGAGATTAGTATTTCAGAACAAAATATGTTACTTGTAACTGTTGGAAAAAATAAAAAGTATAAAATCAGATTAATTGAAAGTTCTGCGACTGATACACCATTACCTAAAATTCCCTATAATTCAAAAATTACTTTAACTTCATCTAAATTTGACAAAATTTTAGGCGATGTTCAAGTAGTTTCTGATTATCTAACAATACATACATCAGATTCTAAAGCAGATTTTTCTGGTAAAGGGGATTCAGGTGAAGTAATAATTGATTTGGAAAATGATACAGATGATATTGATGAAATATCATCAAAAGAAGACAGCACAGGTACATACAGCCTAGAATATCTAAATCCTGTAGTTAAAGCCGTAGGTGCAAATGCAGGTTTAATTACTTGTGAATTTTCTAGTGCAAAACCTCTAAGAATTGAATTTAAAGTGGCAAATATAGGTAGAATCCACTTCTATTTGGCCCCACGCGTAGAAAGTTAAAGCATTTAAAGATAAAATAATTTAGTTATTTTGAAATGAAACTTGTCCTAAAATATGGTGGAACGTCAATTTCATCTGCAAAAGACATACAAAATGTTGCAAAACATATTCAGTCCTTATCAAAACAAAATAAACTTGTAATTGTTTGCTCTGCAATTAGTGACACCACTGATGATTTAATTGAAATATCTCAATCCATAAAAAAGGAAAATAAAAAAAAGGCAGAACAATTAGCAAAAAAAATCTCCAACAGGCACCAACAACTTGCTGAACAGACCATCAAAAATTCACAGATAAGAAAAAAATTATTACAAACATACAAGGAATACTTTTCAGAGCTAATTGCTCTTATTGATGGGATGGTGTTATTAGGAGAAGTAACTCCAAGATCAATGGATTATCTATTTTCGTTTGGAGAACGTCTTTCAATACAATTAATCTCTTCTGCAATTAATGATCTAGGAAAAAAATCTATTCCCCTTACCGGTAAAGAAGTAGGAATTGTCACAGATTCAAATTTTGGTGATTCTAAACCTCTAATGGATACTACAAGACTTAGGGTATCGAAAACCCTAGATTCCTTATTTTTAAAGAAAACAATTCCTGTTGTTGGGGGATTTGTAGGAGCAGATCAACATGGCCATGTAACTACATTTGGTAGAGGCGGTTCTGATTATTCTGCTTCAATAATTGGTTCTTGCATAAAAGCTGACAAAATTTGGTTAATGAGTGATATTGATGGATTAATGACAGCTGATCCAAAAATCGTTAAAAATGCAAAATTACTCAAAGAAGTCTCCTACATTGAAGCAATCGAAATGGCAATGTTTGGTGCAAAACAAATTCATCCCAGAACCTTTGAACCTTTATTGACAAAAAAAATACCAATGCAAATAAGAAGTTCATTTAATGTAAAAAATGAAGGAACGTTAATTACCTCATCTCCGTCTGCAGCTACTAAAAATACAGTAAAATGTGTAAGTTATGTATCTCATAATGGATTAATTGATATCCGTGGAGGTAGCATGGTTGGAACACCTGGAACTGCTGGAAAAATTTTTGCAACATTAGCTAACGCAGGAATTAATGTAATGATGATTTCTCAAAATCCATCTGAATCAAGTATTACAATAGTAGTCAAAAATACAGACCTTGATAAGGCAGTAAACACACTTGAGATAGAACTACTAGGAAAAATAATTAAAAAACTTGAGATTACTACTGATATGGCAATAATTGCTCTAATTGGATCTGGTATGCGTGGTACAGTTGGTGTTGCATCGAAAGTTTTTGGCTCAATGGCAAAAAATAAGGTAAATGTATCGATGATAACTCAAGGCTCATCGGAACTAAATCTAGCATTTGTCGTAAAAAATTCTGACGCAAATATTGCCGTCCAGGCATTGCATGATGAATTTGATTTGTCCAAAATAAACTAATAAAATAATTTAAGTGAATAAAATTAGAGAATTTCATTGAATAGGTACCTCATTATTTTCCTCACAGGAATTTTCCTCACAGGAATTTTTTCCATTTCCCTTGTTTCAGATCAATTTGTTGATGCAAACTCTAGGAAAAAAATTCATTTCACAGAAACATTAACTTCTTCACAAGATCCAGGTCAAGGACATGAAGGTCATCAAATAGCATTAATTCTATCACCAAGTGAAGGAACACTCTATGATGGTTCATTGACTTTTACTGCAAGTGTACCTGTTCAGTTAGTGGTCTTACATGAAATAAATGAAAACGATGCAAAAGGACAACCAACGTGGACAATTGATGGTAAAAAAATTTATGGATTATCGTTAATTGATACTGGTGCAAATGCTGGTTCTTTTGAATTTACCGGGGCTGCATTAGCATTACATTCACCAAATTCTCAAGAATTTACAGCTACTCTTAGTGTAGATGGTTGGATAAGAGGTCAACCTACAGAAATTTTAATGCAACAAACGGCATTTGAAAAAGAAAAGCCATTTTTATTATTATCAAAAACTAATGTCCCTGCAACAATTCCGATGCATAAGGGTATTTTTAATTCAAGTTCTGTTTTTTATATAATTACTGATTCAAGTGATCAAGAATTTGGAAACAAAATAACTGAAAAACAAGGATGGAAAGTAGAACTTGCACCACCTATTGCAAAAACACCAAAAACTGCACTTCAGAAAGTGTTTGTTTTTACCAATGGTATTTCTGGTGATGGAATTTACGGATATCAATCAAATGTATTTTCAAATACACCTGCTCAAGAATCAAAATATAGTCCATTAAGTTCCGTTGTAGAGGTTTCATGGAAAACCGGACAAACCAGAATAATTTTTCAATCAGTAGATGAAATCTTAGAGGCTGAAAAAGGGGGTAGAATTGAATTAAAAGAAACTGATATCGTAATTAATACACCTCAAATAATCTGGCCTGAAGGTCAAATGACAATAAGAGAAGAGCCAGAAATTACTGATGATTTATTATACACAGGAGGGCAAATTACCGAAATCAATGAAGAAGAGATGACTGTAACTTTTATTGCTCATCGAGGATGGGGACCAGATGGAAGAACCATTTACTATATTATAACAGATGCAACACCTAGTAATCCAGCTAAAGTAATGGGTGTTACATACTCACCAATTACTGCAGAACTACTTTCAAGCTCGGCTGCAGTAGATTTATTCCAATTTAAAAATGGGATAAAAGGCTCAGGCCCTATGGGATTCCAACCTGGAATAGCCTCAGCAGCACCAGGGGATGAAACCTATAGCCCAATTTGGAGAATCTATAACGTAGAATGGAATAATTCAGAAGATGCACAAATTCTTGAGACAAGATTTGACATTGATTCACTAAGTAAGGAAGATAAACTTACGGTAAGCATTGCACGTCCAATGAACAGTGATCATCTTGTTAATTGTCCCTTTATAGATCCATTCCAATAAAAATTCATTTCACTAAACGGATAAATTACTTGAAAAAAGCTTTAATTTAAAATTGATTGGTAAACTCTACATCGTCGGGGTTGGACCTGGATATCATGATCATATGACATTTAGAGCCAAAGAAGTAATCACTGAGAGTGACACTATAGTTGGGTATGAAACTTATGTTAATCTAGTTACAGATCTTATTGAAGGTAAAGAAGTCCATCGCTATGCAATGACACAAGAGGTAGAGCGAGCTCATCAATGTATTGATTTGGCAAAATCTGGAAAAATAGTATCTCTTGTTTCAAGCGGAGATCCAGGAATTTATGGTATGGCAGGATTAATTTATGAAACACTTGCAGAATCTGGTTGGAATCCTACAGATGGATTACAAGTTGAAATAATACCAGGCGTATCAGCATTGAATTCATGTGCATCTATAATTGGATCACCTCTAATGACAGATTTTGCTGTTGTTAGCATGAGTGATTTATTGGTACCTTGGGAAATAATCCAAAAAAGAGTTGAAGCTGCAGCACAAGGAGATTTTGTAATTGTAATTTACAATCCTTCTAGTAAAAAACGAATACATCAGCTGCAAGATACTAGAAAAGTTCTTCTAAAGTATAGAAAACCCACAACTCCTGTTGCCATTATCAAAGGAGCCTTTAGAGATTCTCAAGAAATCGTTATGACTAACTTGGAAGATCTACCAAATCATTCAGACAAGCTCGGAATGATTAGTACAGTAATTATTGGAAATTCCTCTACATACAATTACAAAGATCTTATGATAAATCCTAGAGGATACAAATCAAAATATAATTTAGAAGAACAAACAAATCCTAATCTTAAGATCTAAAAGCTTTTCTTTATAGCCTCAAACAATTCATCACTCAAATTCAAATTATCTCGGATAGGGGAAACCACTTTGACCAAATAATTTCCTACAGTTTGTTTAAGATCCGTAGGATGTAACTTTTTAGCTGCAAAATCTGATTCTAGCTGATTGTAGTCAGTATAATTGACATCTCCACCAAATTTTTCAGGCCTTTCCACTTTCATTTCATCAAATTCATGAAGAATTACATTTTTTGAAATATCTAACAAGGGATTATTTTTAATGTTAGCCTCTTCACACCAGGCCTTTTTGATTTTAGTTCTAATTTCGTCATCAGTATTGTGAATAAAAATACCTGAATTAGGATCAGATTTACTCATTTTTCCTAAACTTTGTGAATCATCTGAAATAGCAGGTTTTGAAAGACCTGGTAATAATTTATGATGAACAGCAACTGGGACCTTCCAGTTCATTTTAGGAAATATTTCTCTCACTAACATGTGAATCTTTCTCTGATCCATTCCGGCATGCACGATATCCAAATCAAGTGAATGGATATCAACTGCTTGCATTGGAGGATAAAGTAATTTTGCAAGGTCAATTTTGGATTCATCCTCTGATCTTCCCATTATTGTTAGAGTTCTCATTGTCCTTTTGAGAGACATATGTTTTGTAAATTTCATAAATTCTTTCCAATATTCTTTTCTAGAATCATAAAGATCAGATCCAAGTACGATATTAGCCACTGGGCAAACTAATTTGAATGCCTCTGCATAATATTTTGAAACCTCACTAATAGTATCCCAGTCTCCACCAAGCTTATCATTAATCATTGTATGCCAATCTGCCAAAAATATAGTACAATTTACACCAGCTTTTACAAAATCATTAATTTTGAAACCAGTACTAATCAAACTACCTAAATGTAAAAACCCCGAAATTTCTAAACCAATATAATGTTTAGGAGAAGAATTAGTTTTGAATAATTCTATTAATTCTTGGTGAGTTACTATTTCCTCTGTTGGAGGCTTTTCAATCAATTCAACTTTTTCTGCAATATCCAAATCAAAACATCTTCAAAATGGTAACCCTATAAAGATTCTGAAAATGAATTAAAAAAAGACTATCGTAAGTATTGAATGTTCTATTCTAAAAAAATAATAATGTTATTTACAATTCTTTTTGTGCTTTCTTAATTCTTCTGAATAATCAAACTCTTCTCCACAAACTCTACATTTTTCTTTTTTCTTGTTATGCGCCTTTTCTTGATGTTTTTTTAATCTCTCTGGATCAGGTAATACTGTTCCACATTTTTTACATTTTAATTCTTTTTCACTAGAGCCAAAAAATCCCATATTATCTATAATTAGATAAAAGAAAAAGTAGTTTAACCTTTTGAAAGAAATTTAAAATGTTAACCTTATCAATCCAGATTTTTTCTTGGCTTTGTACTAAGATAAAAGGCATGGGCACTAATGATAAAGGCTGCAAGAAAAACTTTTGTGGCAAAAACTAGATTCCAGGGTCTATCAGGATCTGGGTATGCCACTGAAAGTTTGTCTATATCCGGAACCTGACCCTCAATTACTCCAGCAGTCATTGTTGCATTGAGGACAGTAAAATTATACAAAACTTCGTACAAAGTAATTATTGCAAATCCTAACAACATTAGCTGAAGAAGTCCCATCCTCCAAC
>JAOTVS010000025.1 GCA_029863275.1 Candidatus Nitrosopumilus sp. | reverse complement strand
TGATACAATGATGGATGATACAATGATGGATGATACAATGATGGATGATACAATGATGGATGATACAATGATGGATGATACAATGATGGATGATACAATGATGGATGATACAATGATGGATGATACAATGATGGATGATACAATGATGGAACAAAGCCCAATTACTTATGCAGGATCATTTGTTGGAGTCGGTGATGGAATCCATGATGCCCAAGGAAAGGCATACACCATTTCATTAGATGATGGAACTAACGTGTTAAGACTAGAAAACTTCCAGTCAACTAATGGTCCTGACCTTTACGTTTATCTTGCAACAGACGACAAGGCATCAGATTTTATCAATTTAGGGGAGCTAAAAGCAAACCGAGGAAATCAAAATTATGAGATTCCCCATAATTCAGACCTTACCAAATACAACAAAGTTCTGATTTGGTGTAAGGCCTTCGGGGTTTTGTTTGGAAGTGCCGAAATTTTACCTCAACGATGAACAGGAAATCTAAAAAATCATTTTAGAAAACCATGCGTATTTGCTTTCAAATTTATGCCCAAAAAGGTAGGTTAAAGGCTGAGCTAAATTAGTTTGAAAGCTTTTTGAATAACTGTAAAGTTTTTTGTTACCCAATTTTGGGAATAGTGAGAAAAGTTTAATTCAATAAATCCTCGCAATCAAGATATGAAAGGTCTGCCCATTATTACCAACGTAATATTGGCTACAGTACTTTTAACTTCCCCATTTGCATTAATTCCACCTAGTCCTATTTTTGCTGCAGAGTGTACCCCAGCACCAAGCGAAATGGTTAGTTGGTGGACTGGAGAAGGTGATTCAGCCGATCTATTAGGAAATAATAACGGAAATGAATTTGGCGATACGTCATTTGCAGTAGGAAAAGTAGGACAAGCATTCTCTTTTGATGGGGACGGGGATTATGTTTTAATTGATAATGAATCTAATTTTGATTTTACAGATTCAGAATTTGCCATTGATGGATGGTTCAAAACAGATGACATTTCATTCAGACAAATGATCATAACAAAAGCAGGAGCAACTTCAGGATATTCTTGGCAAGTAGAATTGCAAAATGGAAAATTAGTAACCGGTATGTTTGACGCAGTTGGAAATGATGTCATTGTGAGAGAGTCTTCCAATGCATTAAATGATGGTCAATGGCATTTTTTTGCTGTTAATTTTGATTATCCCTCAGAAAGTGCTACACTTTACATCGACGGAGTTTTAGATAATAATTTAAGGACTGATGGAACAGCTTTCAACGATCCCGTAATTAGTAATGAACCTGTACTTATTGGAGCTCGAGATTTTTCCTCACCACAACATTTCTTCAATGGGATGATTGACGAATTGGAAATATTTGAACGCAATCTTACATCAGACGAGATATTAGCCATTTATCAAGCTGACTCCGCTGGTAAATGCCAAAATGAAGATCCAGTATGTTTGAATGCCTCTCCAAATTCAGCAACCTTATGGCCACCAAATCACCAAATGGCTCCCATTACGATTGTTGGTGTCACTGACCCAGATGGAGATCCAATAAACATTATCGTAGATTCAGTTTTGCAAGACGAACCAACCAACACTAATGGAGATGGAGACCAATCACCGGATGCTACATTAAGTCCACTTCAGATCAGATCAGAAAGATCAGGCAACAATGATGGACGAGTATATGAGATTTCCTTTACTGCTGATGATGGTAATGGTGGAACCTGTGATGGTTCAGTATTTGTTGGTGTCCCACATGATAAGAAGGACACTCCAGTAAATAGTGGAACCATATACGATTCGACTTCATAAAACACAAACTTTTCTTTTTTATTATCTAAAAATTATTCCAATAATCTAACTCTACGTGATAACCTGCATTAGTAGAACTTGTGGGTGCTGAGTATATCTGGTAAAGTTTAGAAAATAGAATAGATAATCTAGATTAAAACCTCAAAATGGTAATAACTCATAATCTAATTTGATCGTTAATGACTTTACAAAACAAAAACCCTTGGAAGTACCTCTCATTAGGACTTTTTGGAGTTATCGCAATCGGACTTTTAGCACCTGCACAAGCTGCACCAGGTGGGGCATTTAGTGGATGGCAACTAGCAGTAGCTGACTTGCAAACTCAAATTGATTCTATTGTAGGTGGAGACTTTCAAGGACAAATTGATGAAGTTGTAGGTGATTTGGCAGCCCATACTAGTGCTGATGATGATTTGGATTCAACAAATGAAATCCAAAACCTATCAGAAACTTCACCTGGCGTAATTACACTCTCAGATGATGGCTCTGTAACAGTTCAAGACAGAGTATCAGGTACATGTGCAGCAGGCTCTTCAATTAGAGCAATTGCAGTAGATGGAACAGTAACATGTGAGACTGATACTGATACAAACACAACGTATACGGCAGGAACTGGATTAACTCTTAGTGGCACTACGTTTAGTGCAGATACTGCAACACTACAAAAACGAGTATCAGGTACATGTGCAGCAGGCTCTTCAATTAGCGCAATTGCAGCAGATGGAACAGTAACATGTGAGACTGATGATGTCGGAGCAATTCTTTCAACATATTGGGGCACCCTTGTGGATACACCGGTGGCAGCAGGAGCAAGCACTGGATTAATCACTGCTTCCTGTGATGAGATTGCAGATTTAGCTATTGGTAGAAGTTTGTTATCTGTCCTTGCTGGAGGAAGGGAACCATTAGCAATTCAAGTAGATGCACAAGGAGGTGTTGATAGTCATAATTGGCAAGTCGAAGCAGTAAATCTTGGGTCATCTGCAGAAACAGTGAGAGTAATTCCAATCTGTGTAGATAGATCCCCCTAATCCTTTTTTTCAGAAACTTGATTTAACTTATGAAAAAAATAAACAGAAAATAAATTTTAAACCTGTAATAGATTATCTAGACTACTATCACTCTAACTCTTTATTAAAAACATAATCTATCTCATATTTTCTTTGGGTCATCTAATGGAAAACTAAACGGCGTTGAAATATTTCTCTCCTTCAATCTAACATTAGTGAATTTTCCCCACCAATGACGACCTCTATCACCGTTTACTTTCGAGTTTCTCTTTCCAACTAACGTCATACCGTTAATTGTTATTTTTTAGTAATAACGAATTTCCAACAAATCATAACGTACGACATGATCTAGTTTTAAGTAAAATTTGTGCCTAAGGGGAGGGGGTTCTCTTTTTACAGACTGTCGATAAACTCGTTTACACTTTAGGCACAAAACTAAAAGTAAAAGACTAGTTTTTTGTCAACTTTTAGTATTAAATAACTATCAAAGTCATGGAAATTTTCAATTACTGGGCGTAACCAGATAACCAATAAATACTCAGACTCAAAAATTCCGTCATGTCAAAGTTGGCACTTTCTTATTCAGGATATGTGTGTGCACCGTATCTTCATAACCATGAATCCATTGAATTAAAAGATCTTTGGATAAAGTCAAAAAATATAGAAAAACTATATTTTGCTACTGGGACATTTTCCAGTGATAGCAAACCCTATTTTGCAGAATCCTCTAATCATTATCTTGTCGCAAAATTTAAAGATAATAATGAAATAGGAAAAAATCTTACAAAGTTCAACCAGGATAAACTTTCTTTTGTTTTTGATATTAAAGATGATTTGTTTGAACTCGAGACAAATGAGGAGACAAATTTCATCTCTGTCTATTATTTAGAGTATGGAGATTCTGATGATGATGTTAAAGAAATTGCATCACTTCTCATCAATCGAGAAAAGATAGATGTTGCCGGATATGGACATATGGAGACCTATTGTAAAATCCCCTCAAAATTTACATTTCCTTACTCTGAAAATATTTTGGTCCTAGAGGTTTCAAGTGAAAAAAGCCATCAAAGCGTAAAGAAATATTGTGATCAAACAAGGAAAGATGCAAACAGAAAAGGTCTGACCATGACTAGTTTAGTTAGCCTTTCAATTCTTGAATGCCTTAAGTGAAAAATTTAATTTTCCCTCTAGTTGTATTAGTACATTTTCTGTTATTGGATATTATCTAAATCTTCAAAATTTACCACCATTATTTTTAAAAATTAAATTTTAAATTTGTGAATAACATTCAGCATTCCCTTTTTTGGTCACCTTCGAATAATGTAATCTGCCACTGCTAAAACTATTGCTTATTGAATTTTTGTTGTTGTAATTGTAAGATTAAGGTTCTCACCTAAAATTACGCTTTCCGTTGATTTGATTTTCCGAAAATAATTTTTCTTCATCTATTGAATCTGGCAGTGGATTGGCCCCAGATGAAACTAAACTCACTGGCACTCCTATTGTAAGCATGATTAGAAGATGCCAACTTAATTTCTTGATGTGATATGCTGCACACAGGTCCATAATGGGTAGGACACAATAGGTTGTCTACCGTGTCAGGCTTACTTTTCCTTGTGTAGACACACCAATATTGTGATTTAAAAGTTAATTAGTATTGATGGACATTTTCAAAAAAAAGTAATCTAAAACTCTATCTGTTCGCCTTCATTCAAAGAGTAAGATTGATAATGTCTTTTACCTTTTACATCAAACCAACTAACTTTCATACTTACTTTTCCTCTTGAAGCTTTTTCTATTTTCATTGTATCGGCCATTTTGAGATGGTCACCTATTTGTAATTTGTTCATTTTTTACAAAATCATCTAACTCGATTTAGATTTTTAGAGTAAAATTTACTCACTAATTACATAAAAGAAAATTTTTCAATTCTAATCTCAAACAATAATAATTTAAAGCAACTACATAATCAAAACCCTATTTGGAAATTATTACCTGCAACTCATTGAGTTTGCAAGGTTTTCTAAGATAATGCTATTTCTCTCTCCATAATGTATCGTTGATATTACTAACAGAAACATTTTGTACCAATTGTGTGATGATATATTGATCTTTGAGTACATTTTTTTCTAATTGTATAATACTTTTAGTCTATACCTCTCGTTCTAAAGAAAAACGAGATCCAATCTTCGTTATTTATTTACTCTAACTCTTCTCTACACTCATCAATACCTTCTTTTTTTCAACCTTTGGATTTGAGAAATTTTGATATACGATTGTAAATATCTGTAATATTATCACTCCAAAACCCCTTCTTAGTTTACTTAAAATTTATTTTTTAACAAAAAGATTATTCAATCCACATCTCGTTTTTTGTCTTTTAGATATCACCCTAAGTTAGAATTAATGTAGTCATATTGGTCATGTTTTTTGCAAACACATCCAGGATCTCTCAATTTTGGTGAAACACATGAACAATCTTTGCAGCATCCGTACTTCATATCCAAATAATACTATCATACATGGATAATTTATTTGAATTTTTGTTCACTTTTGGGCACAAATGTTTTAATATATTAAAAACTTCGTCCCAAAAGGAATTTCAATTTTTCTTTGATTAATAAAATCGATCAAATGTCTTATCGACAATGTTTTTCTTTTTTTTCTTTGATTCGATATTTGGATGACATTGCACTGGGATATTCTCATCATCCATGCGAATTTTGAATTATGCTTGGAATGAAAAATTTTCTATATGTTTTGATTTGGATAGTTGGCGATAATTTTTTTGTATTCTATTAGAAAAGTTAAATATTCGACAAAAAACTGCTTCAACATGAGTAAACCTGCAGATCTTGGATCACTAAAAATTGGCTCATACATTCTATTACCTCACTCTGATCAACCAAGTGGAGAGCCCTGCAGAATTGTAGAGTATGATACATCAAAACCTGGAAAACATGGTGCAGCAAAGGCAAGGATAGTTGCAGAAGGAATCTTTGATGGCCAAAAAAGACCTCATGTGGGTCCTGTTAGCATGCAAATACATATACCATTAATCAATAAAAAAGTCGGACAAATAATCTCCATTACTGGAGATATTGTCCAAGTCATGGACTCTGAAAGTTTTGAAACACTTGATATCACTTTGATTGATGATGAAGTAAAAGGAAAATTAGAAAATGGTCAGAATGTAGAGTATTGGGTTGTAATGGATAAAACCAAAATCATGCGTATTAAAGGGTAAATTATCACAGTATTTTTTCTAGTTAATACAATTAAATTCAAACCCTAAAATTTTTTGAATAAATTGATGGGAAACTATTTCTCCAGCATTTGCAGGAATTTTTAATGTGCATTCCAGTATACCAAAAATTACAAACAGATGGTGGTATTCACTCCCAATATTTCTAGGATTGGTTGGAGGAATTATTGTATGGTTTGCGCTAAAATCTTTTGATAGAAAACTGACAAAAAATTGTTTAACTCTAGGTATTTCCCTTGATCTTTTTAAAATAATGATTATTGTAGGATTGGTAATAGCAGGTAATAACTTAAATCTGAATACAGGGTTTGAGACCATTTCAGAAACTAGTGATTTTGATTTTCAATTCAAGTTTAATTCCCCGTAAATGAAAAACCGGTGATGAAAATCATGCATATCTATTTTAGTTTCTAAAGTAATTTAGATTAATATGATGTCAAATCGTGAAAGTTTCTACACTATTTACAATACCATTATGAATTTAGATCCTAAAGTAAGGTTTGTTACTATAATTGATAAGGCGGGAATTATTCTTTTTGGAGGTCAAAGAGAAGGAATAACAAACTATCTATCTGAAGAAGATCAAAAAAAATCCATCAAACATGTTACAAATGCATGGTTTAGCCGAAATCAATTTTCTTCAGGAATTGGTGAAGGACTATATGCTATGGCTGAATACGATAAAGTAAAAAGATTTACTTTTCCTCTAAACTATAATCATATCATCTATATTACAACTGAGCCTGACATTGATGCTTTTACCTTTGTGAAAAATGTCCTAAAAATAATAAATGCATCTAGTCGTATAAGGTAAAATTTAATACCATTCTATAACTAATATTTGTGAAAAAATTGACCCTGTTTTATCTACATTGTCAATTCATTCAAAAAATTACTGATTTTTTTAAAATCTGATATTCTAAATATGATTGTGCACAACTGTTGAATTATAGTTCTCAAAAAAACAAATAAAATAAACCAAATCAAATTTAAAAAATTATCTGCTCATTAAAATAACTTGGAAGCTGACTATTGATGGTTGCATCCTTTACGTAGTGTTGACGGTATTCTTCACCAGTAAACCGATGCCATTATAGATTCGACAGTGGAAATATCGTATCAGCTTCCACCATAATATACACATTAATCCAATAAAAGGTAGATCATTTGAAGTCACTCGTGGTAATTATTGGTAAATATTCTTAACTTTACCTACCTTGTAACATGATATTAAAATAATCTAAAATATTGTTCTAGATTGGGTGCTGATGATGAGCGGAAAAGCCATCTGATGGGTGATGAGGATTATGAGTAATGAGGCATCTAATATTTTCATTTTAGGTAATCTTAATTCCCCCTAAAATGAAATCACTATTTAATAATATGAAATTGGCAGCATTATTTTCAGGAGGAAAAGATAGTGCATATTCTATCTATTTGGCAAAAACTCATGGACATGAGATAAAATGTTTGCTAAGTGTCTTTCCTAAATCTGATGAAAGTCATTTGCTCCATCATCCCAATATACAATGGACTCGTCTCCAGTCAAAATCTATGGGAATCCCCCAAATAACAATGCAATCTGAATCAGATGAACCAAGTAATGAATTAAAAGTTCTAGAAGAGTTACTAGTTAGAGCAAAAAGAGAATATGATATTGAGGGGATTGTCCATGGTGGAATAAAAAGTGAGTTTCAAAAAGAAAAATTTAATATTCTCTGCAAAAAGCTAGATCTTAAATCGCTTTCACCTTTATGGCATTTGGACTCTGAACAATATCTAAAAGATTTAATTTCCTCTAACTTTATTTTCATTATTACAAGTGTTTCAGCTGGAGGTTTAGATGATTCTTGGTTGGGCAAAAAAATCGGAACAAAAGAACTCGATACCTTGAAAACTCTATCAGAAAAATTTGGATTTAATCTCAGTTTTGAAGGAGGAGAGGCTGAAACTTTTGTAGTAAACTGCCCTTTATTTTTATATCCTATTGAAATTATTGAAAAAGAAAAAAGATGGGATGGTTACCGTGGAAGGTTTGAAATATTAGATGCGAGGTTAAATTACAATGTTAGATAATCTAAAGGATAGTCTTAGGGGTGCTATACAAAAAATAGTAAAATCCTCGGGAATAGATGAGGAGTTAATCAAAGAATTATCAAAAGATGTCCAAAGAGCACTACTGCAATCTGATGTCAATGTGAGATTAGTGTTAGAAATTACAAAAAATCTTGAAGAACGCTCCCTTAATGAAACCCCTCCACCGGGCCTTTCAAGAAAAGATCACATAGTAAAGATTCTGTATGATGAACTTTCAAAATTACTCGGAAATGAGACAGAATTTAATTTTCAACCTGGGAAACAAAATAAGGTAATCCTTCTAGGGATACAAGGAAGTGGTAAAACAACTGTAGCATCTAAACTTGCAAAATTTTTAACCAAACAAGGGTATTCTGTCGGCGTTATTGGTGCTGATACGTACCGACCTGGAGCCTTGGTTCAATTACGTACAATGTGCGAAAAATCAAATGTTGAAGTATATGGAGAAGAAAACAACAAAGATTCACCTGAAATTGTAAAAAATGGATTAAAACATTTTGAAAAATTACCTTTGGATATCATTTTAATTGATACGGCAGGAAGGCACAAGCAAGAACAAGATCTTCTCGATGAGATGGAGCGTATCAACAAAGTTACCAATCCAGACCTTGCTTTACTAGTAATTGATGGAACGATTGGTCAACAGTGTTTCAGTCAAGCAGAAGCGTTTCACAAGACATTGCCTGTTGGTGGAATTATTGTAACAAAATTGGACAGCTCTGCTAAAGGTGGAGGGGCAATTGCAGCGTCTGCTGCTACTGGGGCTCAGATAATGTACATTGGAACAGGAGAGCGAATCGATGATTTGGAAAAATTTTCTCCGACAAGATTTGTTGGACGTTTACTTGGTATGGGTGATATTCAAGCAGTTTTAGATCTCGCCAAGCGATTGGAAAATGAAGGAGATGATGTCAGATTAAAACGAATTTCTAGTGGGAAAATGAATATGGAGGATTTCTTTTAT
Organism: Candidatus Nitrosopumilus sp.; assembly: GCA_029863275.1. Lineage (GTDB taxonomy): Archaea > Thermoproteota > Nitrososphaeria > Nitrososphaerales > Nitrosopumilaceae > Nitrosomaritimum. Next base: position 11,790 of record JAOTVS010000025.1, on the reverse strand, counting down.
CAACTCGAAGAAGTTACAAAAGTTGGATCCTTTCGAGGATTTCTTGATAATATGCCTGGTCTTTCAGGAATGGTAAAAGATGATCAACTAGATCAAATGGAAGGTAAAATATCAAAATGGCGATTCATTATCCAAAGTATGACCAAAGACGAAAAGGCAGATCCAGATTTACTAAATTCGTCTAGAGTAAAGCGAATAGCACGAGGATCTGGATGGTCAGAACATGATGTAAAAGAATTAGTCAAAAACTACAAAAATTCAAAGAATATGATGAAAGCATCAAAGGGAAGACAGATGCAGGGTAATCTTCGTCGAATGGGACTAGGATAGTAATTTTAGATTTAGTATTTTCCGATAAATCATGTCAAGTATTCAAGAAGTATATCCTATCGCGAGTCAAATTTTAAAAAAATACTATCTTTGTAATAGTTGTCTTGGAAGATTATTTGCAAAGAAATTAAGGGTATCCTCTAACCGAATTTTGGGCAAAAAACTAAAACAAAATTTTCCCAAATCTTCAAAAAAATGCTATATTTGTAAAAACTTACTTGATAATCTTGAGAGCTATTTAGAATTGATGCTTGAGTTCTCCCTAAACTATGGTTTTTCTTCTTTTGTTGTTGGCGCGATTATTCAGCCATCAATTATTGATCGTGATGATTTTCTTCGATCAAAATACCAATTACGAGGAATTGATGGAGTAAAAACTGTTATCACACGAGAGATATCAAAACAATTTGCGAAAAAAACAAAAAAAAAATTAGACTTTTTAGATCCGGAGATTACCTTTACGTTAAACCTAAAAGAAAAAACATGTCTTTTACGCTCAAAACAGATTTCGTTTCAGGGACGTTACAATAAAATAAAAAGAGGATTTTCACAAAAACAAAAACCTTGTCAAAATTGTGCAGGTAAAGGTTGCAGAGTCTGTAATTTTCATGGGTTTACCGAAAATGAAAGTGTAGAGGCAAAAATTTCTGAATTTCTTTTTAGAAAATTTGGAGGAACAATTGCAAAATTCACATGGGTTGGTGGAGATGATAAATCAAGTCTGGTCTTAGGTATGGGAAGACCTTTTTTTGTCAGAATTCAAAACCCACAAAGAAGAAAAGCCAAATTGCCCAAAAAAGTAAAATTAGAATCTCTGGTTATCAATAACTGTAAAATAATTTCTGATATTCCAAAAAAACCTCTTTCCTTTATTTCGATAATACGAATCAAAATAATTACAGAAAATTCTATTCACTCTTCTCATCTTAAAAATCTAAAAAAATCTTTAGAGAATCCTGTTATAATCTATGAAAATTCTGGAAGGAGGTTAGAAAAAAAAATTTTTGACGTCAGATATAAAATAATTTCTAAAAATAAATTTACTTTGACAATTAGCGCAGAAGGTGGATTACCAATCAAGAGATTTGTGACAGGTGACGATGTTGTGCCTGGGGTCAGTCAAACAATTGGGAATAATTGTAAATGTGAAACATTTGATTTTCTTGAAATTAAAATGATAACAAATAACTAGAGCGTTTTTTGAGTATCATCATGCCGATAAGGAAGAAAAATAAACACCAAAGACATGCAGATCAAAGAGCAAATCGTAGAAAAATAAAGACTGCAAAACGTGGTAAACCTAAATCTAGGTAAATCAACATTTTTACAAACATTCTGATCAGGTAGGTATATTGGATCCCTTAATTCGATTTAAAGAGGCACATAATAAAGGAATAATATCTAATGAAGTCTATGACCTCGTTTTAAAAAGATTCTCACTTGTTGTAAGCGGAATTAATCGAATTGAGAAGGCATCTGGAATACAGTTTCCTATAGCTTATGTTGAACCATCATTGGCGATCTCATCTCCAAATCCCAATTCATATGAATTTGGAATTTTGTTTGCTCGTACAATTCCAGTAATGACAGAAGGAAAATTTCAAGTTGTAATTCAGATTTCTGCCCCTCTAGTAGCCTATGGTCTGAAGGGAACCATTCATGCAATATTGGCCCATGAATTTTTACACTATTTGGAATTAGTAAGAAAAATATCAAAAATGGATTTACTTTCTGATGAAGTTTCGGGAAATTTATTCGAAAATATATACGCGGATGAAACTCGACTGTTTGAAGCCCGTGCAGTTTTTAAAGATAGAACTTTATTGAATCACATTGTCAAAAAATTCCCTTCTGGTTTTCGGGATTATAAATTAGAAGATAAAGTCATAAAATATTGGATCGACAAAAACTTACCAAAGACCAATATTTCACTTGACACAAACACTGTAAAATTATCCGTAGAGTCTATTTCTAAAATTAGATTGGATCCTGAATTTCTGAAAAGAATAGATGAGCTAGAACAAAAAAGCGCAAAATTTCGTAAAAAGAAACTGTATTAGATTTTTTTAATATAAAAAAACTCAGATATTTTCTAATAAACCCAAAGGTCTTAATTTTACTTCATTTCTGATAAAATATGTCCTCGTTTGATATTGACTGGCGTGGAAATTTTTATGGAATATTTTGGGCTTATGAGGAAGGAAGATTGGTAGTATCTACAGTTTTTGAGAATAAAGATGAGGCGATTTTATTGGCAAAAGAAGTTGAAACTTGGAGTGATAAATTTACTCGAATGACAATAATTGAAAAAAATAATGACGAGTATGCTATTTGCTGCTTTCAAGATCCTCAAGTTTCAAAAAGCAAAAAAAATTTAGGTCTTTATCGTTCAGGAATGAGACAAGCATCTGGATACATTCAGGCAAAACCTATGATTGAAGAAAGATCACCTTTACTTCAAATTGCATTTGCAGCAGACGTTAGAGTGATTAACACTTATGAACAAATTTCTAGACTTGTTCCAATTCGAAAGTGTAGAATAATCAAAGAATCAGACTTAAAAAAACAGGAGTATTTTTTTGAAAAAACTGCGCATGAAAAAAATATAATGCAAAATCAATAAATGACTCATAATAATCCAAAATTACCAATAATATTTTTTGCAGAGAAAATACATGTTCATCGTTGGCCAATGAATTCCCCTGTTTGGAGTAAATCTACTACGGAAAAGATAGAGGGAGATTTAAATAAAAACTTTGAAAAAAAGAAAGTAACATTAAATGATGACCAAATTCAAATCGAAAACTATTGTTTTAAAAAGATAAAAAAAGTGGGAATAACTGTACCCTTATTTAAAAAACGAACAACGATGGTTTTTGAAGGTCATTTTGAAGATGGGGATGCTCATATCCATGTCACAACATATTCACAAAACTATCTTGAGGTATTCAACACATTAATGTCGTGGCAAAACAGTTATTTTCCAGATTCCCAATAATTCAAATTTCTATTGTCTTAATTTTTCAATGTATGATCGATAACATTTTTGACAGTCATTTTCATATCATCCAAATCTCTAGGAATATCTCTATGGAATGTAAAAAAGGATATATTCACAATTTTGCTTGGTTTGAAATCCAATCAAAAAATATTTGTATAAATTGTGGTCTAGAAAAACCATAATCTAACCATTTTCTTATACAAAATCCACTTTAGGTGTGTAAATCTGTTTCAATTTGATTAATCACATATTCCAAAAATATTAATCTAAATCATTATTTTTTGCCCAACAATCACATTCCTTCCAAGTACAATTTGGACAGTCGTATGGGGTTTCACTATTTTTACAATCAGAAGGGAGACAATTACAACGTGGACATTTAATTTCCATCGTTAATTCTTGAAACCTGTTTTTATCTATTTAAATTTTAAAAAATCTTTTGACAAAAATTCAGTTTTTTTAAGAATTTCTTTTGATAATAATTTTATTAGTTATTTGATGTGTTATACTTTAATTTACTAGGGCTTTTGAATAAATTCTGTTAGTCCGCACTTCCCACACGTATGTCTGTCTTTGTGTTCTGACATGTATACACCCTTTCCACACCTAGAACAATTTTTTCTCAATCTAGATAATTTATCACCATCAATTTTGAAATACTTGGAAATATTAGGACTGGATCCTTTCTTTCCTACCATTATTCTGACTTCTCCTCTTTAGGTTCTTCAGAGGTTGCTTCTGTTTTTGTTGCATCTGTTTCTTCAACTGGTTTTTCTTCAGCTTTTTCTGCTTCTGCAATTTTGGCCTTTGATTTTTCAAGTCTAGAAAATATTGTTGGATTTACATGTTTTTTAGCTAGGCCTTCATCATCATAAACATAGAATGTACCTGTTACTATTGACTTTCCAGAATGACTCCTTAATCTCATTGGAATTATGATTTTTTCTCCTAAATTAAATTCCTTATTTATCATATCTATTGCCTCTAGTTTTTTCAGTTTTCCTCCTAACCCGGTGAAATTGCAGATAAGTTCCCTTCTAGCTAGAAAAGTATTGTTTACATCGCTTACGGTCTGGATTAAAGACATGTATCGGAAATCCTCTTCACATTTCATATAAATCTTGAGAGAAAACTGTGACTATTTCTGGCCGATTTGAAATTATTTTTGAGATGTATGAAAAAACTAGAAATTTTTAAACAAAAGATAAATTCCATAATATTGATCTATTACAATGTACAATTGTGATTTTTGTGGCTCTAAATTTGGAGATCGAATCTGTTACTTTTGCGATAAAACCTGCTGTACTTCCTGCATGACTGATGATAAAAGCCGATGCAAAGAATGCTATATTAAAAAAAGACATCTAGGATGGAAGAAATTACTCGAAAAAAACAAAGTTGTCCTTATTTTTATCGGATTTTTGTGGCTTTATGCTGTTTTTCCAGGGCCTTTTTTTCCTGGACTTGATCCTACATTTTACACTATTACTTTAGTAGCTGCTTTACTAATAATGATACCAATTGGATTGGCGTTATTTTTTTGGTCTCTTAATCCCCCAAAATCAGATGTTAAAAAAAGAAAAGACTAATCAGTTGTTTACAGTAACAGTTTTTCCTATATGCCCTGGGTGAAAACCAAGAACAAATTTATGAAATGGTGAATAATCAATAATATGGCTCGATTCATGGTCCACCTAAAAAATAAAAAATTTACTCCATCAGATTCCCGTGAACTTGTTTACAAAGCAAGAGATCTTTGCTCTGATATGAATTCATCAATAAGAGTAGCTCGGGTGGCAACAAAGTTTGTAGAATTTGATGTAGAAGTGGAACAAGAAAAATTGGATCTACTAATTGAGAAATTAAAATCAATTGGTGAATTGGATAATGTTAGACATATTGTAGAGGAAACCATAGAAAAAGAAAAAGGAATTTTGGATGGTATTAATTATTTTAATAGTGAGCGATTTTGGGAAAGCCATGAAGCATTTGAGGGTGTTTGGAAGCAATGCTATGGAAGAGAAAAAGAATTGGTTCAAGGAATTATCTTATTGGCAGTAGCGTTTGCTCATTCTCAAAAAAATGATTACTTGATTGGTATTGGCATGCTGAGTCGGGCCTTAGAAAAACTTGGTAATTCCCCTACCATGTATCACAACATCGACGTTAATAGAATACGAAAAAAGATAGCAGAAATGCAAAATTCAAACTCATTGGTTATCTTTGAGATTTAATTAAACTAAGCGCAGTTGTAACTACATCTGCTCCTTGCAGCAATCCAATACTACCTTTTTTAGCCTGTTCTTCAGTCATCCTTGTCGTACCATCTTTGGTTATGAAATCTGCTGAAACTAAAACTGGCACAGGATCATCGCTGTGACCCTTGTTAATACAAGGTGTAGAGTGATCTGCAGAAATTACTATTGCAACTTTGGCAGTGTCTATATTTTCTAAAAGAGTTTTGAAAAATCTTTGATCAATTTCCTCTATGTTTTTCATTTTTCCAATTGCGTCGCCATCATGACCAAATTCATCAGGACCCTTTAAATGCACATAAATTGCATTTTGTGTTTCCATTGCTTTTGCAGCTACTTTGGCTTTTTCTTCATAATCTGTTAGCCCTCCAGCTTCGAATGCTTGCATTTTAAGGACCTCTGAAATCCCCAATTCTACTGGCATATCTACAATGCAAGAAAACTTCATTGAGTGTTTTTTGTTGATTGGAATTACATCCGGATATTTGTTTCCAGCATCTCTTAATAAAATACAACTTAGTTTTTTCTGTTTTAATTTTTCTCTTTTCTGATTTACTTTACTTTTTTTCATTATTTGCAAAGATTGCGTGGTAAACTCATTAACCAAATCTGCCGTGATTTTTGAACTATTTGTTTCTTCTAATGGGAGGCATTTCTCAATTCGTAAAAAATCACCCACAGCTTTTGCCACTCCCATTCCATCTACTCTGGCATATGCCGGATCTGTATTCGTAATTTCTGACGACAAGTTAATTCCATCTGATCTTATTCTAACGGTGACTCGATGTCCAATAGTTGGAGCAACAACAACTGTCGAATTGGGTTGTGAAAATTTTATTTTACTTTCAATCTCTTTTGCAATTCCTAGGGCGTCTTCTTTTTCTATTTGTCTTCCTGCCCTTCTATCGATAATTCTTCCCTCATCATCTAAAGTTGAAAAATTTCCCCTCAATGCTAAATCCCCATTTTTAAAATCAATCCCCACTCCAATCGCTTCAATTACTCCTCTTCCAGCATAATCTGAATGGTGGAACTTGTATCCTAACATATTGAATACAGCAATATCTGATTCAGGAGCTATTCCTTTTCCAACAGAAATTACTTCACCAATTGACCCGTTTTTTGCTAGTTTATCTAAAATAGGTGTATTTGCAGCCTCAAGAGGTGTTTTTCCATCCAAGTCTGGATGTGGTAAATCTCCAACACCATCTAAAAGAACATAGATCATATGAACATCTGAATTATCCAATACTCTTTTTCGATTTCCACAGTCTCCTTTAAAGTTTGCATGAAAAACAACGATCAATGATTACAAATTACTTTGCATTTCTGCAAAAAATATTACTCAATTATTTTCAAAATAAATATGGGAAACCCTATTTTTATATGCTGAATTCGTATTTTTGTTTTACAATAACTAAGATCTACGTAAACATTTTAACATGCGCTTTCTGCCATTAAAAAACATGGGAGATATGCGAAAAGACTATGTTTCTGAGCGTTTTATGATTATCTCGAAAAAAAATGATAAAGTAATCGATCCTAAAAAAATGCCCTTTGCCCCCGGCAATGAGTCTATGACCAACCCATCAGTATTGTCATTGGTTGCCAAAGATGGTATGCTTCAGCGTCTTCAGGATAATGAGGATGAATATGTAAAAAATTGGTCGATCAGAGTTTTTGAAAGTAAAAACCCCGTAGTATCAATTGAATCTGAAAATTCATACAGCGATAAACCTCATTACAGTGAACCTGCATATGGATATCATTATGTGGTTGTTGCTTCTCCAAAACAGAAAGATACTTTTGCAACAATAGATCCTGAACAATGGTCAAATGTTTTAGTAGTTGTTCAAGATAGGCTAAGGTGGCTTTATACACAAAAAGGCGTTACATATGTTTCGATTTACGGAGATCAAGGAGAGGAAGCTGGAAATAACAATCCTCATCCTCACTTAAATTTAATTACATTTTCAACGATTCCACCAATAATAGAATCAGAAGCAGAGGCTGCTCATAATATTTTAAATGAAAAAGGAATATGTGTAATGTGTCAAACAATTAATGCTGAAACTAGTAGTCCAAGACAAGTACTTCAAACGGAGGGTTTCATTGCATTTTGTCCATGGTCACCTGCATATCCATATGAATTTTGGATTGTGCCAAAAAAACATACAACCAGTTTTTCTAAAATTACACAAAAGGAAATTAATGACTTGGCTCTTATCTTAAGGGCCACCTTGGGAGGATTATCAAAGACCATCAAAAATGTTTCATTTAATTTAGTATTTCATTTATCACCTGAGAAGAAAAATAGTAGACAAATTCATTGGCATATTGAAATTTATCCAATTACAAAATCTTGGTCTGGTTTGGAAAGAGGATATGGAATTTTCTTAAATGATGTATCGCCAGAACAGGCTGCTGAAAAACTTGGTGCAGCTTGTAGGAAAGAGTTGGCAAATCTTGTTGGTATCATCTAATTTTTGAATAGTTTATTTATCAACCACATTGGGTAAACAGTGTGGGTATTGAAAAATGGATTGCAGCGGTTAGCTTAGCTTTATTTGTTATGTTTATTGGAGAAATGATTTCAATTTACATATTTATGACTGATGTTCAATCGGATTTTGAATTTGGGTTAGACTTTGATGCAACTCCTAAAATTCTTCAATTCATATCGATAGGCGTTGCGCCTGCATCCATAATGGCTGGTCTTTCATATTTGATGTCAAGGCATTACGGCTCAAAACCTGTTGGATATCTAATAATTGCAGGAGGTATTGTCATGCTCATTGGAATGGTTTATTGCTATACTTTAGTGGATAAAATTGAAGACAGATTCTTATCTGATACAGTTACTTTTGTTCCAATACTTTTCATGATTTTATCCATTCCTGTGGTAATAGTAGGATCTCTATTACTAAAAATTAAAAAGAAACGACCAAAAAAAGAATACTTCTAAATGTGATCAAATCTTAACGCATTTGCATTATGTTTAAACCCTAGTTTTTCATAAAAAGGCTTAACATCATCAACACATTCTAGAATTGTTTTGTAACATCTTTTTGTTTTTGCTACATCTAATAAATACCGAATAATTTTATCTCCTATCTTTTGTCCTTGAAAATTTTTATCGACCACGACATCCTCTATGTGTCCAACAATTCCTCCATTGTGTATGAATTTTGGTTCCAGTAGGAGAGTTGCTGCTCCAACTACTTTGTTTTCTTTCAAAGCAACAGCAATGATGTGATTTGGATTATTTTTTATTTGTTCAAAAATCTTATTTGCTTTATTTTCTTCAATATTGCTTGTTTGACGAAGAGAATCTAGGGTCGTCAAAAAGCCATTCCAAAGATCTTCTATCTGAAGTTCCCTAATTGTAATGTTGGTCATTTTTTAACTATATGTTTCCAAGCTTTCGAATAAATTCATTATTTGCTCTTTCATATGATTCCTTGTCGCCAATATCTATAAATTCATTTTTACTGATAAAACCACTAATAATTTTTTTTCTTGACATCGCATTTTTAATTACACTGTCCATTCCATAGGGTTTGTCTTTAGGAATAAATTTAAAAATTCCTGGTTCCATAATATAGCAGCCCATATTGATATTGGCTTTGATTTCAGGTTTTTCCTTCCATGCTGTGACTCTATTATTTTTGGTAGTTTCAATTACGCCGTAAGGTAATTTTGTTTTGTATTCTTTTAGACTCATTGTCACAAAAGATTTTGTACGATTATGCTGCTTAATCATGTTACGCAAATTAAAACCATAAATTGAATCGCCGTACATACAAACAAAAGTATCATCAATAAGTTTTGCAGCAGTCTTTAACTGCCCTGCAGTAGCTAGAGGCTTGTTAGATATTGCGTACTCAATATTTACTCCAAACTTCTTTCCATCTTCAAAATAATCCTCTATGGATTTTCGTAGGTAACTTACACATATGACGATCGATTTTATGCCATTTTTCTTAGACCATCCGATTAAATGCTCTAAGATGGGTTTTTCCCCTAGAGGGAGCATCGGCTTTGGAAGAAAGGTTGTGTATGGCTGAAGTCTCGTCCCCAAACCACCTGCAATTATGACAGCTTTCATAAAATTTATCCAATTTTTGGTTATTTATGTTCAAGTATGTGCGTAACTGTACTCTAGATGGTAAAAACTCTGGAAATTTTTTCAATAACTGCATTTGGTGATTTGCCAAAAATAATTATCATTGCTTCTTTTCCAAAACCTCCTTTATGAAAAATTGCATCAGGTGGTATTGTGGAATCTTTGATCGCTTTGCTTATCCCCCACTCAATTGAAAACCCTTCTTTATTTTTAATGGATTTAGGTTCTTTTGTTCTATCATAACTTTTTACAATAAAATCATTTTTTTTCAATCTTGCAATGGTATCTGTTTGGAATTTTAGATTTAACGCTGACCGAATTGATGGAAATTTTTTGTTCATTATGAGGGTGGCCGTTGCAACATGTTTTGATCCGCCATATTCCAAGTTCCCGATTTTAGTTACATTAACTCCATTTTTTACAATTCTTCCTGAAATTCCTAAGATATCTTTAATTGATTTTGGATATTTTTTTGAAAACACAAAATTTGTTTGACATTCTGGTATTAGTTGAGAAATTTTTTTAATTTCAGTAAATTTTTCTATTGCACTGGATAATTCTAAATTTATTGGATCTTGATTTTTATGAGTAATAACTACTCCTTTTCCAACTTTTTGAGCATTCTTGATAGAATCATATGTAAATTTTTGAGCGAATTTGGCTGATTCTATAATTGACTTGCCTTGAGCCATTGAAAATAGCATCGATGCTGAATAATTGCAACCACTACCATGATTAATCGATTTTATCTTTCTTTTTTCAAAAAATTCCTGTCTATCTGTCAATATAAAATCAGTAACATAATTTTTTTTCAACTCTAATCCTGTTATTGCCACATTTTTTGGCCCCATTTTTTGGATAATTTCAGCAACTCTTTTCAGAGATTTTTTGGAATTAATCTTACTTCCAGAAATGAATTCAGCTTCAAATTGATTTGGGGTAACGACGGACGCAATTGGCAATAGATATTTTTTAAAATCTGTTATTGCAGATTTTTTAATTAAAATGCCTCCTGTAGTTGATTTAATTACTGGATCCACTATTATTGGAATGGTAAGTGTTTTTAATTTATCATAAATTATTTTAATTAATTCTGAATTGTACACCATTCCAATTTTGATTCCATGGATAATAAAATCTGAAAACAAAAAGTCTAGTTGATTTTTTAAAATAATTTTTGAAACTGGTTGTATCATGCCGAAATTTGAAGTATTTTGACCTGTTATGGCAGTAATTACAGTTAATCCATAAGCATTCAAGTAATCGAATGTTTTTACATCACTTTGAATTCCCGCCCCCGAAGAGGGATCAGATCCTCCGATGGAAAGCAAATTCATGTCTTTCCAAAATCTTATCCTAATTTATTTTTCTTTATTGGCACAATCAAATTTTAACTAGTTATTTTAATACTCATTTTTTGTTTTAACTACAAGATTTATAGTAAAAAAACTGTTCGATATTGATTTGAACAAAAAAACTCCAACCATTCTTCCAGAACCTATTCAATGTAGAGTTTGTCTGTTGCCAATGCAATATCAAACAAAAATTAATGATAAATTTCTTTGGCAATGTTTTAAGTGTGGAAAAAAGTATTTTGTAATTAAAATTTCTAATTCATACATAGTTGAAGAAACATGGAGTCCTCCGAAATAATATCTGATTTGAAATTATTTCTAAATGAATCAAGTTTGGAATAATTCCTTAAAAATTCTCTTCATGTTTGCATTTATGATTATTTTTTACTGAATCTTGATAGGCTCAGATTTATGGTTTTGTGACTTTTGGTAGAGTTTTATGGGATTTTCTATATGAAAAATAATTTGTATTTTTTTCAGATTATGATATTTGTTGGAGACAACCATCTGAGCAAAAATCTTCTTTCATACTTTGAAACTCTCTTCCACAATGTCGACATTGCCTAACAGTTCTCATTGACCCTTTAGGCCTTTTCTTACATATAAGATCGATCTTTTTGATTCTTATGATGTTGTAAAATTGTTTAACAATTTAAAATCCGATCTACTTTTCAATATTGTTTAAATCAGGTTAGAATATACTAGATTCATGACTACTCAAAT
>JAOTVS010000023.1 GCA_029863275.1 Candidatus Nitrosopumilus sp. | reverse complement strand
CATCTTTTTTTATCTGTCTTCGTCTTTCAATCTCGGCTGTCTTCAAAGAGGGTGGCTTTCCATCAAAGACCCAAACTGGTTTTATCCCTAATGATAAGAAATTGATGTTTCTGTACAGTAATCCGCTAAGGTGGCTTGTTATCCTACCCTCAGTGTCAGTCAACTGCATTCCATCAGGACCTCTAATACTTGCTAAAAATTGGTAAATTGCATTATAGGCATCGATTGCAATTACCTTATTTGAGAATGACTCCAGTTTTGTCTTTTCTCGAATTACAAGTGGTTTTAGATTTAATCCCATTGTATTTTGTATTTTTTTTGTTGTTTTGTATTTATCTTTTCTAAATAAAAGCAAAATCAATATGCTTGAGTCATTTCTTAATCCTATGAAGAAATGGTTTTTCTGGGCAGGAGTAAGTTTCATTATCGGAGGAACTATTAGTCTTGCCCTTAATTTAGGAGTACAAGAAAGCCTTGGTAGATTAGAAGATCTAACAGGTTATGCTATTGGGTGGATTGCAGTAGGTATTGTGCTGATTATTTTTGGTTTGATTAAAGGCAAAAAGGAGCGATCTTGAAAAACCTAGCAATTTCCTCTGATCTACAGGAAAAAATTTACGATGTCAAAAGAGATTCCAATGAAAATATCGTAAAAATTACCACTTATTTTCCCTTAAACTCTCAGGAAAAACAAAAAATTTTGGCATCTGTAGAAAAAATTATAGGATCAAAGATTAATTTTAAATCCATTTTTTCAGACGAGATTTCAGAACAAGAATGGATTAAATCAAAGGGGCAAATTAAAAAAAAATTTCAAGACGAGTTGATGGAAATTGATTAATTTCTTAATTTAAAAATAATGTAATTGAATCCCTCACAATTGTTTTCTTTATTATGGTGAAAATTTTAAGGAAAAACGCCAGGTTAGCCAAGTGGTACGGCGGCCGTCTCGAAAACGGCTACGCGCAAGCGTGCAGGGGCTCGAATCCCTTACCTGGCGTATTCATATCTTCATACTATAAGAATTCTTAGTGCTGGAGTATGTCTGGTAAAGTTTAGAGTTGGAGAGTAGTTTTATTTTTATGTAATCTTTCCACCATTTTTTATTAAAACACCGCCACCTGAATTAACATTTAATCCAAAATTTGTAAAGTCGATATCTAGAGTCAACCCGTTTGGTACGGTTAATACAACACCATTTTGGATGATGACATTTCCAGGAGTAGATGTTGAACTCTCCAATATGCAACTCTGTGTTATCATCCAATCGCCACTACCTGGTGGCATGCAATTTTCTGGTACAAATGAACTTGCATCAAAAACCTCAACTAATGTACTACTTCCTCCTTCATTGAAGAGGCCACCTCCAAAACAATAAATCTTTGAAACCACTGGTTCACAAACTAAACCATGTCTTTTAGTGGGCATAACTGGGCCACTAGTCCAAGTATCAGTAGCGGGATCATACCACTCGTTGACATTAGTTAGTGGGTCTCCTCCCCCAATAACGTATATTTTATTGTTAAAAACACCTCCCCATCCACCATCCATAGCAGTTGGTTTATCAGCTAAAATTTCCCAAGAATTATCCATTGGATCATACACTTCATTTGCAGTAGCATCCCCAGTAGAAACACCACCGCGTCCATTGATTACGTAAATTTTATTTTCAAAAACTGCCGAAGATAGATGTTCTCTACCTGTTGGCATACTTGCACATAATGACCAAGTACTGGATGGAATGTTATATTTTTGACAGGTAAAAAAACTGGGATTTCCACCAATTACAAAAAAATCATCTCCTACTATTTGTGCTGTTGGGGCCCAACTGGCCTCCGGCATGTTTGGTAAATTAGCCCATGTGTTTGTGGCAATATCATAAACTGCAAAATTGGAACAGGGAGTTGCAAAAAAACATCCTCCTCCAACGTAAATTTTTCCATTATGAACTGCAGATGCAGTATGATCTGCAATATATGGAGGAGTAGCCAATTCAGTGTAATTTTCGGTTATGGTATCATACACTGTAAAATTCTGCCAAGCATCAAATCCTTGAATAAGATAAACCTTGTCGCCCACTGCATTTCCAGTATAATCGGCCCTAGCAATGGGCATGGCAGGAAAGGTTTCCCATAGGCTTTCTTGTCCAAAAGCAACTAGAGGAGAAGTAACGAAAATTAAAGAAAATAAAATAAAACAAAATAAAATGATTCTCAAACATTTCATTTGCAGTTTAGGTTTATTTATTTTTAATAATATCCAATATTTTATCCAAAGTCAGTAATTATTTGGAATTTATCTGATAAATCTTAGAGTTGGTAGAGGCTATTCCCTTCTTTTTTATAGTGTACATTTTCATCTACCTGCAACATACCACACATACAAAATTACTGAAACAATGGTTGAAATTCCAACAATTACTGCTAGTTCTTTTCCCGAAAATACACTTGCTCTAAAACTCACGAGTCATCTTCAAGAATTATCAACTTAAGCGTATTGGAGTTTAGAATCTAAGAATTAATGAATACCTTAGAGTTTGATACTGTTATCATCTCTATCGTTTTAATAGGCATGTTCTCTTTTTTAGAGGCATCTAGCATTTCTGCATGATGTTCTTCTTTCAAATGATTTAGGAATTCTTTTTCTTCAATGGAGTTACGTTTGTAACTACAGGAAGGGAATACACAGTTGAAATTCATAAATTTTCTACATCGAAGTGGAAATTTAATTATTTTCTTCTTCTTCGAGTTTTTCCATTTTTCCAAAAAGATACATCTTTTGAACCATCTCTTGCAAAACTTCTTTCTCATCTTCTATGATTCCTTTGTAAATCCACAAACTCGAAATACAATCAATCTTTTCTTCTTCGGTTAGTTCTCCAATCTTTACATCTTTATCTCTGTATGTTATTGTGAGGTCTTTTGGATTTTCTAATGTCTTCTCATTTACTATGTCCATAATTTTTCTGATATTGCATAAAGATAAGGATATTGTGAGTGCTGAAATATCTCTGGTAAAGTTTAGAATATGTAAAAATTAGTTTATTGAAAATTTATTAAATCCACGTATCGGGATAATCTTTAATTAAATCTATATTTATCCAATTTTAGGCAAAAGTGAGATGAATATTTCAAGAAACTTTTTGATTGTTTTAATTATTCTAGTATTTGCAGGAGGTGCTGGGACTGCATATGCTGGAATTGTTTTACCCACTATTACTTTGGGTGGAAATGTAGATATTTTGGGAGATTTGATTTGCACAGACTGTGTAGACCACTCTAATATTTTGCAAATTGGATCACAACAAACAGTTGGTAAAAACTCCACAAATGGTGCAGGGGACTGTCTTATGGGGGAAATTAAACTCTTTTCAAATAACCTTATTCCTAGAGGATTTTTACCTACTGAAGGACAAATTTTATCAATTGCACAAAATAACGCATTGTTTAGCTTGGTTGGTACCAAATATGGAGGAAATGGTGTAACCACATTTGGTTTGCCAGATTTAAGAAACGTAGAACCCACACATCGAACCCCTGAAGGAGTAGAGGTCGATACCAACTACGCAATATGTGTTCAAGGCGTATTTCCAACATCAGATTAAAAAGGTCAAAAAAACTAAGAAAAACAAAGAAGCGCGTTTATCTGGTAAAGTTTAGATTAAATAAAGAATAATTCCCCATTGTAAAGTCATTTTGTGTAGATCACATTAAATTTAAACACTAAATAATTCTAAAAAATAGAATGGATCGTCTATACTCTTCAAAATATATTAATACAATAATTTCAAATCCCTATATTGGGTTTGAATTATTTTAAGAGTTTAATACCTGGATTTTTGATTCTGCTTGTTGTTATAGGACTTGCAAACCCAGCATTAGCAGGTGGTGAACCCAAAACCACAAAAATAATTCATTTAGGATATTTGCAGCTGGCAGCACATGATTTTTTTGACATGAATAGAGACACTGAGATAGATAATGAAAATGGAAAACTTGATTTGAGTACTGTATTGTTTAATCCACAAGAGGGTCAATGCAACTTTATTAAATCACTACACCATGATGATGGATGCATTTTGTATGACAGCACAACGATTTCAAATGGTGGTGAGAAAAGAAGTGTTGAGAATATCATGATTTCCACTGCTAGTGCAGAGGTTGGAGAACTGTATCTTCAATTAGTTAATGACTATGGTGCAATTAATGCCTATCATAAAACTTTAGAGTTTTATCATAACAACTTGAAAAATGCATATGAAGGGTCATTTAATCTACCTTTCCCAAATCCTCGTGTCGGAGACGTAACTAACGAACATAATCTGGCATTAAGGACCGCACATGATTTTCTACCTGCAGAGATAACATTCAAGGGTGAGAAAAAGTCAATCTTCATGATAGACCCACTTGGGGAAAAATTAAGTGAAGCAGAAAAAATGCAACCTAGCTCTCCATTAGATGGAGAATTTGACATAGAATTTATGGGAATTGATTTTTGTCCTATTCCAGATGTATTTTGCATTAACGTAAACCTTCTTGAGGCAGATCAAACATTTGGTAAGCAATTTGGAATGGGGGAAAATAAATTCAATGAATTTATGGTTCAACAAAGTGATGGATTCGATTATGATGATGCAATTTCAATTTTATTAGATGAAGCATTTGCAATGGGGCTTAATTTTGATAATTCATACCCAGTGGCAGGAGAACTTGTTTCGATTGATTCATCTACACTTGCAATTACAGGACTTTCAAGTGCAATTTGGATGATTTCAATTTTTGTCGGGTTTTCTGGCATTGGATTATATCTCACAAAATTTAGAGCGATTTGAAATTATTGATATGAATAAAAAAAATTTAATTTAAAATTTAATTTAATTGATTAGAATTTTCTAAAGATGTCCACTGACGTTGGATTAATTTTTCAATACTTGTAGATTTAACACAAACTGGTTGCAAATTACTTGATTTGAAAATCAATTCAAGCCCTTCTCTACATACTATGTTTTGAGGATCGCTTCCAAGAGCAATTTGCTTATTTGGAGAATATTGGACATTTGTTTTTGTAACTATTGAAAGTTCTCCCCCATAGTACATTGAATATAGTTTTCCTGATTTAGAGTTTACAGCAAGCTCAAAAGGCTCTAAAACTGGAATTGTTTTAACGACCTTGTTTTGCATTCCATCAATTACTGTGATATCCTTTGATCCTTGATTGGAGACATAGATAATATTTGATTGAACATCTGAAACCACTCTTCTTGGAATTTCTCCAACTTTAACAGTCTCAATAATTGTGTTTTGTCTTCCATCGATTACTGAAACTGTATTAGATTCTTGATTGACGACATAAATCATATTTGTCTGCGGATTTACAGTCACTCCCCTTGGACTTTCTTGCACTTTAATGGTTGTAATTTCTTGGTTTGATTTTCTATCCCATACGTGCACCAAGTTTTCAGATTCACTGGTAACATAAACTAGTCCTGTCAAAGGATTTACTGCAATACCACATGGAATCAAAACCTCAAAGGATGTCTCAACTTCATTTGTATTACCATCGATTACATATACTAGATCTAATCTGTCACTTGTAACATAAATGGTATTGGAGTTAGAGTCTACTGCAATATCGTAAGGATCATCAAGTGCAATTTCTTTTATCAATTGATTATTTGTCGCATTTAGGATGAACAGAATATTTGCAAATTCTCCGCCCACATAAACTGTCTTAGTATCTGAATTCACACCTACACCAAAAGGAGTTTTTACAGTATCGATAGACTCTATAATTTCATTTGTCTTCCCATCAAGAACAACAAGTTTACCCCCAAAAAAATCAGTAATGTAGACCCTGTCTGTTTTTTCATCTACTGATGCAGAAGTAGAGTTTACTTTGAAATCTGGGCTTATTACATAATAGAATAAATCCTCGGCATTGGCAAAATCAATTAATCCTGAATTTGTACTATTAAAGGCAAAAACTGAAAGTAGTGGTATTAGAAATATTTTCCAATAATTGTGTCCAAAAAATCTCATTCTCACAAGTTTCCAAAATAATTTAACATATTAAATTCATATCTAAACTTAGATTTCTAATTTTGATGGTTGGTCTGCCTTTAGCCCTTTGTACCGATTTCGTATTGTGACCTCAGTGACGCCTGCAGCTTCTGCCAAATCACGTTGAGTGATTGAAACTCCATTTTTAACACATGCCAGGTATAATGCAGTGGCTGCAAGTCCCATCGGATCCTTTCCAGCTGATTCTTTTCGTTCTTGGGCTTCTTGGAGTACTTTGATGGCACTCCGCTTAGTTTTTTCAGGAATCTCAAGTTTACTTGATATTCTTGCGATACATTGAATTGAGTCTACGACTGGCATTCGTAATTCTAATTCATGATAAAGTAGCCTGTAACATCTTGCAATATCTTTTCGTTTTACATTTGCAGCATCTGCAACATCTTTGAGTGTTCTTGGAGTTTCTGTATCTCTGCATGCAGCATACAGAGATGCTGCAATCATTGCAGATATTGATCTTCCGCGAACTAGTTTTTTCTCCAAAGCCTTTCTGTAAATGTAAGCAGCTTTTTCCAAAACATTTGCAGAAACTACAACTTTGTCTTTAAGCTTGTTTAATTCACCAAGAGCTTGCCTCAAATTTCTATCTACTGGCTCATGAACCTGACTTCTACTATCCCACGTCCTAAGACGCTCAATAGTACTTTTCATTGATGTAGATAGTGGTTTACCTGATGCATCTTTGTTAATCGGATTAATTACAGTGGATAATCCCATATCATGAATTGTAAGTGATGATGGTGCACCAGTTCTTGCAGGATCTGACCCACCATCTTTTTGAAAGGATCTCCATTCAGGACCAGTCTCTTGCGATTTTTCAGAAATTACAAAACCACACTTTGAACAAAACTGCTCCCCTGTTTCCTCATCAGTAAGTAAAGAATTCTTTCCACATCTAAGGCAACTTGATTTAGATTTGAAAGTTACCATGTAAACTGCCTTGGAAGTATATTTTCTCTAAAAATCCTAATTTGCACAATATCCGGATCATTTCCAAGATTATTTTTTTTAGTAATTAGCATGCAGAGTTAACTATTATGTATAATTTAAACGGAGTATGATCCCTCTAAATTACTCGTGACTAAAAACTTGAATTTATCCTAAAAATGAATTTATGTACATCCGTTTTGACCTAATAGCTACCTCCAATTTTTATGATTATTTAAAAAAATAAAAAAGGGATATAAAAAATATTAAGTTATTCGACTTAAATCACTATAAATGAAATTAGCTCAAAATTACTTATTACGATGTTTTGTTAGGCATTCTTTGCAGTATACAGGTCTGTCTGCCGCTGGTTCAAAAGGTACTTCTGAATCAGTCCCGCAATCGGAACATTTCATAGGATACATTTTTCTTTCTTCTGACATGTTTTCAGGTATTTACAGCATTATAATAATCAAGGTATTTTTGAGGTTAAACAATTCATGTTGTATTTCTAAAAACTTTTTTCTTTAATCAATAACTTATAGGATTTATCCAACACAAAATTCTAAGTATCTATGCCAAAATTTAGATATTGTAAATAATTATTTGGTACACCCGAGATCTAACTAAATTATGTATTAAGCGATCATACATTGAACCTAATATGACCGTCTTACTCTAAAATTATTTATACCTATAAACAAAAAACACCCGATTTTACTGATATCTTATAACTTCTACAATATGCTTTTTAACCATAATTTGTAACCTAGCACGTGGTAAAAACCAGGACTATTACAATGACTGTTAATCGTAAGACAGGAGATGTCTTTGATGCCATACTAAATTCACCTCCAAAAATGATGCCAGACGCTAGCCAAAACGAAGATGGTTCTTGGTCGTTTTCAACACCTAGGGGTAATGCAAGCCTAAAATTCATGCAAAATAAAACGCTTGGAATTTTGGATCATTTGTACATAGATGATGAGGCATCTTGGAATGTTCCAATGAAGGTTATTCCAAGTGGCGAGGACTCTGAGGTGACCATCACCTTACAAAAACCTGAAATTTTAACTGATGAGCAATTTGATGAACGAATGAAAGAAATAGGAATTTTATTTGCGGAATTAAAGAAAATTATTGAAAACACGAATTAAATTTCTGGGTAGTTCATAGTCTATTTGAGCCTGGTTGTGTACAAATACAACATTAAGCTTAAATGTATATTTTTCAAGTATATTCTAGAAATGCCATACGAAGAAGTATACTTTCAAAGGATAGAGGACGACTCAGAGAGTAGAAGAAAAGCAAAACAGTTTCCTAAAAAAGTCTAAATTATTTTTTGACTAAATATTTTCTGAATTATTTTCATCATTCTGATTTCCTCTACTGGGACCTACCATATCTTCTGGTTTGACTCTGTTATCCCAATCACCTTTAATTCCTTTCAATAATGCAACGACTCCTCCTATAATTAAGATGATTATTGTTCCAAAGAAGATACTTTGATTTCTCAATTTTTCTGAACAATCAATTGGAGTGGGTTCATTATTTTCGGAATATTCGAAACAATTTTCAAATTCATTGATTTCAATATTTGACGTTTGAAAATTTCCACCAAAAACCCCTAAAATAATAAAACTAAAAAAAATCATGATGATTCCAATTATGATGAATCTAATGTCACTCATAATTTCTTTTATGATTTACAGTATTTACACTTTGATTAAGGGATTATTTTTCAAAAAAGTTTTTTAGATTCTCCAATGATGTTTCATAAAATGATCCAATATACACAAGAAATTTTAAAAATTCTTTTTCTGTCATCTTTTTACTATTTAGGTAAGATTCCCAGGTTACTTTGGTAGAGTTTTTGGTTTTTGCAACAATGGATATTGTTGCAACATATGCCCTTAATGGCAAACCTTCAGTGGCAATATAGGTAAAATATTCACCGTTTTTCCATGCAACAACATGCTCTTCTATGATGTTTCCATCATTAAAGGTAATTTCTCTAATCGCACCAACCCCACGTTTTTTTTTGGAAAGAAATGTCGTTTTTTGAATATCAGTTACCCATAAAGGCAAACCTGTGATATTGCTTAATTTATTCCATACTTTTTGTTTGGATGCATTTATGATAATTGATTTTTTGACAGTTCCTGTATGAAAAAACTTAGCCTTGTTTTTCCTCATGTAGTTTGGTTTTAATATCCTAATTTTATATTTAGTTATCTAACACATTTAATCCCCAAAAACTAATGAATAGAAATGGTATTTGGATGGGGTAAAAAAAAGGTAGAAAAAAAACCTGAAGAAATTCCACAGCATAGAGAAATTAATTTATCAGACGTCCAAAGAATAACTCAGGATTTATTGGACTTGAGAAAAACTCAAACTCTGAACGAAATTAAGTCTCTGAGAGACCATACTTTTCCATTAATTAAGGAACTTGCAAATATTGCAAAGACTCTCGAAAAAGATGATCTCAAAGTTGAGGATATTGATAAACACTTGAGAATAATTGTAGTTAGAGGAAAAAAACAAGTAATTGATGTAATCAAAAAGGATTCTACGGAACTACCTGAAATATCTTCCTTTGAAGATATATTGGATATGAGTAATGTTTTGAATCAAAAATTAAAGAAAATTGGAGATGTTTTAGGACGACAAACGCGGGTAATTCATATTTTTGCTAAAAAATATGCTGAAAAATTAAAGGAGATTTTGGCTCAAATGAACTCTAATAATACCGAAATTCAAAAGATGATAAAAAATTTTCAAGATACTGAATCCAATTCGTCTGAAATTATGGAACTCTTAGATAAAATACAAAATTTAGAAAATGATATTATATCAAAAAATAAAAAGATTTTAGAGTTAAAAAATAGTATAATTTCCTTTGAAAATAAAATAAAAAACTCTCAAGACTCAATCAAAAAAATTAAAGAAGGAGAAAACTATTCTAAATTTTTAAATTTGACCCAAAAATTGAATTCCTTTTCCACAGAAGAATCTAAAATCAAAAATGAAATAAATGCTCAATTCACAAAGATATCTAGAGCTCTTAGCAGATATGAATATGCCTCTGCATTAGATAGGGATCAAAAATTTCTTTTATCTCAGTTGATTAATAACCCATTCTCCGCACTGAATGTAAAAAACGAGGATTCTATTATTGTAATTTTTGAAAATGTTAAAAAGGGAATTATTTCAGGATCAATTTCTGTAAAAGATAACGAAAAATCAATGTCTCACATTACTGAAACCGAAGAACTACTTAGACCATTTATCAAAAAAATTAATCTCCTAAAAGAGCAAAGAAAGGAAATTGAGAATCAATTATCTATTTTTGATAAATCAGAATTATATGATTTAGAACACGATTTAGAAAAAAATCAAAGAAATCAACAAGACTGTGAATTCAGAATTTCTTCTTTTAGCAAAGAGGTTGATGAAAACAAAGCAATTATGCCAGAATTAGTTGATAAAATTGAAAATAAACTAAAAAAATTCTCAAATACTGATTATCATATAATAAACACAACTCAAAATTAATTAGGATTATAAGAAAATCATTTCATAATTGTTTGACAAAAAAAAGATTGAGCGAAGGGTCTCGCTAAAACAAGACGTGGCAAATAGTATCTCCTCTTATTGTAAAATAAAGCATCCAAATGAAAGTATTTTAATCCTTAAAGGGAAATCCAAAAAAGGTAATATTCTAATTGATGGTTTGGTAATTCCTCCCTTTAGTCATACTGGACCTACTTTTGCAGGTTTCCCTCATTCTTTTTTACCATTTGATATGAGTTACCTTGGAATTGTTCATTCTCATCCAAGCGGATCTGCTGAACCATCCCTAACCGATCTGCATAATTTCTTTGGCTTGGTATCTTTAATTGTTAAGTTCCCATATGGCGATGCGGATATTTTTGCCTGGGATAGTAAAGGAAGATCAATTAATCTTGATATTGTTTGAATTATCTTTCAAAAATTTCTAAAAATGTAATTAATATTGACAAAACTTTATAAGGATTTTAAAAGTATTTTTAATGAAATGTTTAGTTTTAAAATTTATTTAATTTTCTTATTTGCTTCATTGGCAATAAGCATAGGATTACAAATGATTTTACCATTTCCGTATGGTTTAGCTGCAGCACTTGGAATCTTTATTGCATTTCCTTTATTGTTGAGGAGACGTGCAATGAGCAAAATGGGCGGTTATGGTGAGTCTGGACAAGGTGGTGGATTTTTTGGATCAAACTCTGGAAATACTAAAGTCAGATATGTTTGTCTTGTTTGCAACAATAAGCACAATGGTGGAACCTGTCCTAGATGTGGTTCAAAAATGCAACGGGCTGACTTTTAGAAATCAATTATGGCCTTAGATGAATTAAGACAAAAAGTAATTTATCAAAATACAATAGATGTTTGGATAAAGGTATGTGAAGAGAAAAACATGGATTGGAATGTCTCTGAAGATTATAAAAAATTCATCGATTATCTTTTAAACAATAATATTAACATGAAAAAATTTCCGCTTTGTGTAAGTGATGGTGATTCAAAACTAGAATCCACAAGACTTAAAGTAAAATTTGCAGAAGGACTGTCTGAAGAAGATAGCCCTCAAAGCGCAACTTATACAATAAGACTAAATGATTCTACAATAGAAATAATTCGTAGATTCAATCTCTGATAACTATCTCTTAAGTTTTGGATTTACAATAACATCAAGCGCATTTCCAATAAAAACAAATGCAAGCCCTGTAATTGCAATCATTATACCTGGAGGCAGTATCCACCACCATAATCCTCTTGATGCTGCACCGTAAACATTTGCATCATGTAAAATTTGACCCCATGTTGGAAATGAAGGGTCTCCCAATCCCAAAAAACTAAGACCAGCTTCAGTTGTTATTGCTGCCGGAACAGAAATGGCTATGCTTGCAAAAGCATATGGTAGTAATTGAGGTAAAATATGTCTGATGATAATTTTGGATTTTCTTTGACCCATCATTTCTGCTGCATCAATATATCCACGTGTTTTAATTTGAAGGGCCATGCTTCGTGAAACCTTGGCTACGCCAACCCATCCAAAAATCGTTAGAAACCCAATCATGACAAAAATACTGTTACTGATAGTCACTGATAATATGATTAGAAAAGGAAGCGCAGGAAGAGCATAAATCACATCATTAAATCTCATCATAACTTCATCTGTTTTTTTTCCTTTGTACCCTGCATACACTCCATACAATAATCCCATCACTACTGATGCAATGGCTACTACTATTCCTATGAATAATGCCAATGGTGTGCCCCAAAGTAAACCTATTGCTAGGTCTCGTCTTAGTTCATCAGTTCCCATAATGCCAAAAGCTTTTCCACCAACTATTAATTTGGATTCGGGTATTTGATTTTGAGAATTAACCCCGTAAAGATTAATCATGTATACATAATTTCCTTTTAAGGGATAATGTATGTCTGTTTTAGAAAATACGATATCTTCAGCAGATAAATTATCTACAGGGAAATTAAAATATTCAGATTGTAAAAAAAGTTTTTTTTTAATTAATTCGTCTGTGGAAAAAATTCTCTCAGTATGTGTTGTAATTAAATCTGAATTAGGTAATGATGTTGATAATATTTCAAGCTGGACCCCATCTGGCCTAATTACAAGTATTTCTAAAAGAGGAGATCCAGCATATTCGGCAGAAAACTCGTAAATAAAGTCATTTGGAAAATCATCATAATCAAAGTTAAATACAAATTGATGGGATATAGTAGATACACTTTCTGATGATTCCATCTTTTTAATTGGATCATTCATTATTTTATGCTCTGGAATTTTTTCAATAAGAAATAGGTTTACCCACCCAGGAATGGCAACTTTTGGATATGAAATCCAATTACTTGGGTTATTCCATTCACTAAACGTTTCACTTGGTATGGCAATTATGGCAACCATGGAAATAATAATTAAAGTTGATAAAATAAAAATACCTGCGATTCCCATTTTGCTTTTGAGAAATTCATTTCTGATTTCTTGTTGTGAGAAACTCATTGCCCTGTTCTTACCCTTGGATCAAAATATCCATACAATAAATCGGCAATAAAAATACTAATCAAGAAAAATACCGTCAAAATATAGGTTGCACCAATAATTATAGGTAAATCCATTACAGTTATTGCTTCAAAATACAATCTTCCCATTCCTGGCCAATCAAAAACTGCTTCTGTAATTATTGCACCCCCTAGAGAACCTGAAAGGCTCAGTGCTAGAATCGTAACTATGGGAGGTGCAGCATTTTTTAATGCATGTTTGTAAATAATTTTTTTTCTATTGATTCCCATCACTTTTTTTGAAGTAATGAAATCTTCTTGCATAATTCCCACCATAAAATTTCTAACCAAATAAGCCCAGGCACCAAAACCAATCATTACTATTGTAATTAATGGCAATGTCATATGGTAAAGTAAAGACAAAATATAATCAGGATCTGACACTGGAATTGATGGGGTAGCTCTAGCTGGGAAAATTTGATATACAAAAGAAAATAAAAATATCATTAGCATTCCAATCCACCATACGGGAAAACTAGAACTAATAATTGCAAAACTGGAAGTTATTCTATCTATCACAGAACCTACTTTGCTTCCAGAGAAGGCACCAAGGAATATTCCTATAACTGAAATTATTATTGTGGCTGTTGTAAACAACAAAATAGTTCTAGGAAGTTTCTCCAAAATTATTTCTCTTACATCCGTAGAGCCTGAATCGCTTGTAAGAAATGTTGCATTTCCAAAATCTAACAATAAAATTTTGTACATGGTCAAGCCTATTCTTTGAGGTGAGTACCATGGTTCATCCAACCCCAGTGTCTCTATTCTTTGATCAATTTGGTTTTGAACAAATTCCTCAAACTCTTCGGAGGAAGAAAAACTATTTGCGATCGAAGGATCTGCAGTAATTTCTCCTCTGACCTGAAACACTACACCTTGTTTGAGTATTGTGTCCATGTTGGATCCCACTAGAGAAATAGTAAGAAGTAAAGTGATCATTAAAACACCAAACATTGTAACTAATCTGGTTACAACATATTTTTTTAACGCCAATAGTTTCTGGTAATAAAATCAGTTTATAACAATTAATTTTTAACAGATCAAAATTGGATAATTGATATTTTTTAATATATGATCGGTTTTTTGGCAAAACCAATTTTAATATTTTTAAAAAATTTAATGTAGTATGGTTCTCATATGTTTTATAATGAAAAAAACCATTTTTGAGCCTGATAAATTAGCATTGTCTAAAAAAGACATTCTGGATTTTTGTGATAGAGTCATTGTAAAATGGAGTAAAAATCCAACCGAAAACACAAATAATATTTTAGCAATGAATGCAGTTAAAACAAGTATTCTTTGGACTGATGATGAATCATTGAAGGCAATTTGGGATGAGATAATTTCATGGACTTTTGATTTGCTTTATGAGAATGCCCTTGCCCAAGGTGACCAGGAAGGTAATTGGTCTGATGTAATGAAAAAAATAAAGAATAAAAAATAGTTTACGCCAATATATTCTATGAGTGCAAATACACTTCGAAAAGCAAAAAAATTAGTCGATAGTGGAGAGGTTGTAAAAATTGAGGAAGATCTTTATCAGATAAAATCCTCATCTGATCCCAACAAATCATATTTTGTTACCTCTGATACATGTGAATGTCTTGGATTCAAAAATTTCTACAAGTTCCATCACGGGAAAGGATTAATGGCAAATTGCTCGCATCTAGAAGCAGTAAGAATTTTTAAAAAAGAAAAATAAATCTACCATAAATTTTTAATCTCAACTTTTCCAATATGAAAATTTTTATTTTTAATTACTATTGGGCGTTTAATTAATCCGGGATACTTCACCATAAATAAAATAATTTCATTATCGGTGTGTTTTGTTTTTTCCAAGTTTAGTTCTTTGTACATTTTATCTCTTCGTCTTAAAAAATCAAAAGGTGTCAGACCTGACATCTTTATTATTTTTTTCAGTTCTTTCTCCGAAAAGGGGTCTTTGAAAAAATCTCTTTTTTTAATATCTATTTTCATTCTATCTATTTCAGAAACTACTTTTTTACAGGTAATACAAGACGATTTGTGAAAAATTATTGGATTGGCATTTGCCATGACTATCTGAAATATTTCTTAATGTGATAAAATCCTTTCAATTTATTTTTAGAATTCGTTCCAATTAATAACAAAACTTGATTTACCTTTAATGAGTAAATTCCCTATAGCTACGAGTATACGGAATGCCAAAAAATGATATTACCTCGGTTTTTGGTTTATTGTACGAGCTTGGTCGACCAAAACCAGAATTAGATTCAGATTTTTTTAGACGTCTTGTAAACAGACAAGTTTCAGATTCGGATAAAAGAATTTTGGTGGCAAAAATTGATGATGTAGTAATTGTTGGGATGGCAGGTATGGTGTTTCTTTCACGCTTAAACCAAAAAGAATCTGAATTGTATAGCCATGAACTAATAGTTACTCAAAATTATTAAAATCAGGGGATCGGAAAATTGTTAATTGATGCCTGCATTTCTTTAGCTAAAGAACAAAATTACCATAAAATTTGATTGGAATCTGGACTACCTCGGACAGATGCCCATAAATTTTATAAAAATTTAGGATTTGAAAACAAATCTTTCTCCTTTTCTAAAAATTTAGATTAAAAAAATCAAAAACCCCACTAAGTGCAGAAAAGCATTTTTTTAAAATCTTCAGTGTTTTGCTCAAAATTACACTCTTTGCATATTTGCCAGCTTCGTTTTTTCAAAATGGAAAATGATGATTCATAACAAACTGAGTACATCTTTCCTGCACAAGAGGGGCATGGGAGGGGAATATCTATTTGCATATTTTTTTTAAGTAAATTTTAGATATAAGACCGACGTAGAATTGATAAATTGTTCATTAATTTATTCCGAATCATTAACTCTGATAATTTCTGTACCATGCACCAAAAATTCTAACACTGTCCCATTTACATTAACATAAAATATTGATTGTTTATAGTCCACCTCAACATTTATCCCATCAACGATTACCTGTATTGGGGTTTTCCCAATTACTTTATCGACAACTGGTGGTGCTATTGCATCCTGAATAAATGACTCATCTGAGACTTTATCGACAACTGGTGGTGCTATTGCATCCTGAATAAATGACTCATCTGAGACTTTATCGACAACTGGTGGTGCTATTGCATCCTGAATAAATGACTCATCGATTAATTCATTCTCAAACACATATGTCCCTGGAATTTTTAGTCTTTCGTAATAATCCTCATTCGAGATATCATAATAATTCTTGGTAACATTACTTGAATTATTTACAGAATTAGTGGTTGAATTATTGTTAATACTTTCAATCATCGCTCTTGTAATTGTCAATTTTTCTAAATAAGCAATCTGTGCTTCTTCAGCAGATCCACCATTTTTTAGAATCTCTAGTCTTAATTCCTGTGCCTCTTCAAACAAATTTTTGGTGAAATTAAGATGTTCTATGACTGTGTCTCTTACCCCCTCATTCAAACTATTTACATAATTTTCATATTCAGGCCCGGTAAAAATTCCATAACTTGGATTATATTCATCAATTGCCTTTAAACGAAAGTTTTCTGCCTCTTCTTTTTGTTGTTCTGATAAAGTTCGGTCTAGAGTGATTTTATCGGTAATTTCTTCATCTAATAGATAATTTTGGTATACTTTTTGATAATAATTATACAACATAAAACCAACGGGGTTATTATCAAAGTCCTCTGGGCTCGCCTTAAGATATTTTTGTGCTTCGGGGGTGGATAACTTTGCATGATTTGCAGTGGCATGAGCCATATCTCCCCTTACTTGAAATTGAATGCTAGAAATCCCTGTTTTTCCATCAGACGCACTAGCTGAGATATTTACAATATAATTTCCGGCCAATCGTTCATGCTTGCCTAGTTCTGCCTGAAACTCACCTGATTGACTTGTTGTTGTAAATATTGACATTGATTCAGACCTAATGTTTACAGTAGCATTGTAAACAGGTTTAGAGGCATGATCAACAATCATGCCTTTTAAAATTGGTCTTTCTCCTGAATACAGTGGGGAGTTCTCTACATATGCCTCGATTTGTAAATCCCATAAAACAGCCTGAGAATTTGAGGCTAAAGGAACTAATAGTAATGTTGAAAAAATTACCAAGAATACGAGATTTTTAGACATAACGTCCCCTTTTGGTCTATATTGTTAAGGCACAGTATGAAGAAAAGCTTGTTTTTCTTTAATTATTTTTGAGTAATTCAGTCACCTAGTTCTTAAAATAGCAAATTCATCACTGATTATCAAATGGATTTAGAGAAATTTCAAAACGATGTATATGCTGTAAGTAAAAAGCTATCTAGTAACCTGTCTGATGATGATTTGCATAGACTACACCTTGTCGAGCAACATCTGATTGAAATGTATAAAAAAAATCTAGTGAAAATCAATCATTCTATTTTGGAACTAATATGTGCTGCAAATCTAATTGCAAATGGATACTCAGTTGAGGTTGAAAAACAAGTGTCAGACATACTAGTTTGTGATCTTTATGCAAAAAAAGGTGGAGGTGATACCATAATTGAAATTGAAACTGGGTTTACTCCGCCAGATCATGCCATGGATACAATAGATTATTCAACTGCTAGAATTATGAGCAAGATTGCCAGATATAGTAAATACTGTTCAAAATTTTCTTTGGCAACTCCCGTACTTGGAATATTACCAATTCCTAAAATATTTCTAGTTCCACCAAATGCGCGAAAAAAGGACCATGTGAAAAAAGTTCAAGAACTATGTGATCGTTATTACAAAAACCCACCAGTTACGTTTGATGATATCCTAAATGCACGAATCCATTCAATTTATTTGATAAATGTAGATAAGAATTTTGCAAAAGCCTTGGATCCGCAAGGATATGTGGATTTGACTGAAAAAATACTCAATAGAAGTGAAGTAAATTATTAAATATCCAAAAAATTCAAATCTATCAGTTACTTTACCTAAACTAGATATGATTTGTGCTTCTTGCGAAACTAGAAAACATTTTGGCTGCATAGATTGCCTCAATAACCATGAGACACATTTGTGTAGTTGTGACTGTCATGATGAAAATACCCCTTCACATTCGGTGCATAAAACTAATTAAATATTGAAAACAATGAAATACAAAGGAGGATAAGTTACTATATGGTGTTCGTAGCAATAATTCCACTAACTGTTGTTGCTATATTGGGTATAGCAGGATATTTGGTCTATCGTTTTATTATTTTGGATTTTCTGATAAACAGATCAGTAAATGATACTTTGAAAAAATATGCTATAAAAAAAACTCCATATGAAATTATAAAGGAATATTATCAAAATAAAGGCGAGTCATTATCCGACCAAGATATATCTCGTCTTGTAAAACAGTACAAACGAGAAGAGCCTGAACAATTTCTTGCGATGTACGACTCAATTAGAGAAAAATCAAAAACAGACTAGGATTTTTAATTTTATGGCTCTACTGGTATTTGGATAAATGGTGTTCCGCCCTCTCCTACAACTAGAGGTAGTTTTCCATCCCAAGCCTGAGTTTTAAGCCATTCTAAATAGAATGGGTTTTGTGCTAGTGCCTCATTAATGATTTCTATTGCCCGAGCTTCACCTGAGGCCTCTGCAATGTTAGCAGCTGCAAGACCTTCTGCTTGTGCTTCAAGCTGTCTTGCCTCTACTTCTATTCTTATCAGGTCATTTTCTGCCTTTTGGGCTTTTTGTTCTGCCTCTACTTTAGATTCTATTGCCTGAGCAAATAACTGGGAAAACTGAAAATCGGTAATAGAGATGACATCTGTAATAATATTGTAAACATTAAGACGAGTTGTGATTTCTTGTTCTATGTCTGCTTTAACTTGGGGTCTTTTGGTAATTAGTTCTGCTGCATTATAGTTAGCAGTAACTTGTTTTACGACCTCCTCTACAGCTGGTTGAATAACTCTACTTTCGTATTCTAATCCAACCTCTTTGTAAAGTGTATTAACTGAATTTGGTGATGGCCTATAGTTTACTGTAACTTCAGTTGATACAGTTTGAAGGTCTTTTGATGCAGAGGATGTAGATTTGACAAATTTCAAAGTCCTAACTTCCATGTTTACAACAGAGTCTTGGAATGGAACTACAAAATGTAATCCCTCCTCTAAAGGGGGACTTTGTGTATCTACTGCGTTCCAATGTAATAATACCCCTCTATTTCCAGAATCAACTATTTGAGCAGAGGATGCAACGACCACTCCAATAATTATAAGTAAAATAATACCAATAACAATTCCTTTGGCTTTTCCAAAATTTACATCAATTTTTGGTTGCTGATACTTTGACAATAATAGAAATAATATCTAGCCTTAATTATACTGTGGCCTTAGGAATAAAATTTCTTAAAGCCCTTATCTGTAAGAATCAACTCTATTTTTGGTCCAAATATGCCTTGTTTATTCTGGACCGTCATAAGGCCTTGATCCTCTAAACTTTCCAAAATTTTTTCTAAGGCTGCACTATCAATTCCGAGATTTTTTTGAATAGAATTAAAATTCTTTGTTCCGCGATTTAACTCCCCCATAACTAACATGTCTAAAGTTTGAGGGCTCATTTGTTTTGGAATTTCAGATTGAAAGGTCTTTCTTGGTGGATCCTGAATAGACTCATTAGTTGATTGATATGCTGTTTGTGTGAATGGTTCAGGGGTAGCCTTGTTCTTATCTTTGAATTTTCGTACCAGTCGTGGAAGAATCCTTGATAATGGTATAATTAAAAAAAATACCAGATATAACCATGCAAATCCCTCTTCTGCCATGTAAACCCTTTAACTATTACCTATTTCATTATTGTCTTTTTTCTTGAATTTTCGAGCGTAAAACCATTTGTATATTAATTACTATTATTATTGGAAATTTTACCATAAATGTAAAACTACTTCATATTTTAACTATTGCAAAATTTCACTGATCTAAGAAAAGATCGAATCAAAGGTGAAGATTCATAAAGCAAAAAAACGATTAATCGACAAATTATGTCAACATCGATGGAAAATTTTGGAACATTGGAATATGTTCTTGACAAGTATTCAAAAACTTGGAGTTGGAAATTAACCGGACAACGTGCAGTAAGTATGATTTCTAAATTGGTACCTGAGGCATGGTACGGCGAAAACATTGATGAGGTTATCATTCCAGATAGCACTGAGAGCGTAAGACAAATTAAAGCAATGATGGACAGATATCCATTAGAAATTTTATCAAAATCAGCTTGGCAAAGAAAAGTTATCAAAACTTATGCCCCAAAACCTGCTCTACCACCAATAAAACATAAGCTCAATCGTGCAAAAGCTGGAGAGCAATTTAAAGGAAAATTATTAAATTTTCAAAAAGAAGGACTTGATTTCCTATTAAAATCATCAGGCAATGCATTACTTGCCGATGAGATGGGTCTTGGAAAAACCGTTCAAACACTCTCTTACGTTGCAACAGAAAAGCAAACATTTCCTGTACTTGTGGTTGCTCCGTTGGTCACTCTAAACAATTGGGAGCGTGAAATTTCTAAATTTGTAAAAAGGAAAAGCAGAAATGGACGAATTATAGAAAATGAATCGCCAACTTCTACTATTATTAGAACAGGCAAGTTGCAAGAACTTCCAAAAACTGACTTTTACATTATTAATTACGAGTTGTTATTCAAAAGATTACCTGATTTATCAAAATTAAATATTAAAACTATAGTGTGTGATGAGGTCCATAATCTTCGTTCTAAGACGACTCAAAAATATAAAGCAGTAAAAAAATTAGCTGCACTTGAATCTATTTCTTACAGAATAGGATTATCTGGAACTCCAATTTACAATCGTGGGTCTGAAATCTGGCCAATCGTAGATATTTTAAAACCTGGATTACTGGGAAGTTTTAAAGAGTTTTGCGAATATTTTTGCTATGTAAATGACAAAGGCAAAGCAATTGTCCTAGAAAATAAGAGGGCCTCATTAAGAAACGAATTACAAAAACATGTTATGCTTAGAAGAAAGAAATCTGATGTGCTAAAGGAGCTTAAAGACAAAGTACGTTACAAGGAAGTAATTGATGCAGATACTGATTATTACCTTGAAGAATTAGATAAGATTTGGACTAAATTAGAAGATGAGCAAAAGGATGCTGAGACTGCCTTTAAAAAATCTGCGTCATATCAAAGGGCAATCCAGAGCGAAAGACAGGTTGCAGGAATAGCAAAAGTATCACATGTAGTTAATTTTGTAAAAAATATCATGGAGATAGAAGAAAGTGTGGTAGTTTTTTGCCATCATAAAGTTATTCATAAATTGCTACACGAACGTCTTGAGGAATTCTCACCAGTTACAATAATTGGTGGTCAAGGTGATGCAGAACGTCAAGATCAAATAGATAAATTCCAAAGAGGAGAATCAAAACTTATGATTGCAGGTATTAGGGCCGGAAATGTTGGAATTAATTTAACTCGTGCAAAATACGTAATTTTTGCTGAACTAGATTGGAGCCCTGCAATTCATAGGCAAGCAGAAGACAGATTGCACCGAATAGGTCAAAAAAATACCGTGTTTGCATATTATCTTATTGGTAAAGGTACGTTAGATGATCATGTTGCAAGTATTTTGGTGGACAAAAGCTATGAAATTGATTCTATTATGGATGAAAAAGCGGAGACTTATGAGAACAAAGATAAAGCCAAATTAATCCTGGCGCAAATTCATGATAAGATAAGCTCAAAATAATTAAATTTTTAATTTCTCCTTAATTTTTAAAATATTTGAAATAATCTCATCCTTTTTTTCGTTAGGAATATTTTCAATTCTTTTTATTTCCTCAACAGTTTCATCAATGATGGACAATATTTCTATCTCTGACTCTATAACTTCTGGTTTATTTTGGAAACCCTGAGATGACGATATTTTGATTTGCTCTAAACCAGATGGTAAAATCTCATACATTTTGACGATTCCTGAATCTTTTCTTAAAGGGGACATGAGAACCAATTGCCTCTTTCGCAAATCTTCAATTTCTGAATGAACTTGTTCTGGTGATAATAATAAAAATGAAGATATTTTTGTAAGTTCCATTGATTTAATCTCTAGAATTCTTAAAATTTTTATCCACAGAGGGACCTGTTTATTCCACAGTATTTGTCTTGCAAAATTGGTAATTAAAAATGATCCATCTTTGTTCATCTCAATTAAATTTCTCTCCTTTAGAGATGCTAATTGATCTAAAATTCTTCCTACTCCGAGTTGTTTTAAATCTGAT
>JAOTVS010000022.1 GCA_029863275.1 Candidatus Nitrosopumilus sp. | reverse complement strand
AGGGCAAATCAAAAAACCCTAATCAAAACAAATCAAAAAACCCTAATCAAAACAAATCAAAAAACCCTAATCAAAACAAATCAAAAAACCCTAATCAAAACAAATCAAAAAACCCTAATCAAAACAATTTCAACTCTAAACAATAATCAATCTCTTATTTTTGAGAGATGAATATGAACAATTTTCCATGTGGGAATTTTTACAAGAACAAAAGTTGCTCTTCCTTCAATTGAAATATGTTGTCCTGTAAAGGCTTTATTATCGACTAACATACCTTTTTGATTTAATTCAAATGCAACTATTGCAGTATCTCTAAAGACACTTATCTTAGGTTTTTTAATTTCATAACTGTAATCTGAAATACTGATAAATTTCAATTCTTGAAGTTCCAAGGCAGTTTGAATATCTTTTAGATCATATGGTCGCAAATCACTAAAACTAGAAAATTTAGAATCATTAAGTTGAATTTCTTTTAGGTGGGAAAAATCTTTAGTTTTTCCTGACTCGAAAAAAACCTCAATTAATTTGATAATCTCTTCATTTTCTGACAAAATCGTAATTAATTTTAGGAAATTATGAGTTTAAATCTTCTGAAAATTCGTATTTTACAAATTTCTGATTATTTCATTGATAATCTTTATTAAGAATTAAAGGGGTTATTTTTACATTCAATGAGAGTAAAAATAAAAAACACACTTGTTAGTTTTCTACTAGTTAAAGTGCTTTAATGCACAAAAAACCTTAACACATTAAAATTATGGCGATTGATTTGGAAAATAAAATGGAAATAATGAAAGGTGCAAAGGCATTAATGGTTGCCTTAGAAAAAGAAGGAGTAAAAGAAGTATTTGGATTACCGGGAGGTGCCAATCTCCCCATGTATGATGAGTTCTCTAGATGCAATATCCGACATATCTTGACTAGACATGAACAATCTGCAGCACATATGGCTGATGGATTTGGAAGAGTTAGTCGAAAACCGGGAGTATGCTTTGCAACGTCAGGTCCTGGTGCCACAAACATTTTGACAGGGATTGCCACTGCTCAAGCTGATTCTTCACCGATGATTGCAGTAACAGGACAAGTTCCAGTAGCTATGATTGGCAAAGATGCATTTCAGGAAAGTGATATCATTGGAATGGCTAATCCTGTAGTAAAATACGCTTTCCAGCCTAGAAGTGCAAGTGAAATTCCTCTGGCTGTAAGGAAGGGATTTTACATTGCCGAGACTGGCAGACCAGGTCCAGTACTAATCGACATTCCAAAAGATGTACAAACAAATGAATCTGAAATGACTTTTCCTGATGAATTTAAAATTCAAGGATATCATCCATGGACTGATCCTGATATTATTCATGTTGAAAAAGCAATAGGAATGCTCCTAAATGCAGAAAAACCTGTAATTTTAGCAGGTGGGGGGACTATAATTTCATCGGCGTTTGCAGAGCTGCAAACAATTGCAGAATTTTTAATGATTCCAGTAGTAACCACTTTCAAAGGAAAAGGCGCTTTTCCAGAAAATCATCCATTGTCTTTAGGACCCATTGGAATGCATGGTCATGCTGAGGCCAATAGAATTATGACTGAGGCTGATTGTGTTTTGGCAATTGGAACCAGATTCTCAGATAGATCAGTTGGTACTTTTGAGGACTTTGAAAAGAAACTAAAGATAATTCATATGGACGTCGACCCTGCTGAGATTGGAAAAAATCAAACAACTAATGTTGCGGTGGTTGGAGATGTTAGAGCTTCACTTCGCATAATGATAAAAATGCTAATGCAAAAAGCTGTTGAAAAAACTGATGAGACTACTTGGTTCAAACATGTTAAAGAAACTAAAGAATATTGGAAAGAAAACTTAAAACTTCATCCAGGAGAAATGGGTGCAGCCAAAATTCTTCGAAAACTTCGAGAATTACTTCCACATCAATCTATTGTAACTACTGAGGTAGGACAACATCAAATGTGGGCATCACTATTTTTTGATGTTATTCAACCTGGAACTTTTTTTAGCTCAACTGGTCTTGGAACTATGGGATGGGGATTTCCAGCTGCAATAGGTGCTAAAGTAGCAAAACCTGATGTACCAGTAGTGGATATTGCAGGCGATGGAAGTTTTGCCATGACAGAGAATTCTCTTGCAACTGCAGTCTTGGAAGACATTCCAGTAATTGTGTTTATACTAAATAATTCTACATTAGGTATGGTTGCGCAATGGCAAAGAACTTTCTACGAAAGACGAATGATTGGAGTTGATCAAGGACAATGTCCTGATTATGTAAAACTAGCTGAATCTTATGGGGCTCAAGGAATACGTGCACAATCAATGGATGAGCTAGACAAGGCAATAAAGACTGCATTGAGTAGTGAAGTTGCGACAGTAATCGACATTCCAATTGATCCTGAAGAAGATGTGTTGCCATTTGTAGCCCCTGGAACTTCCCTTGCCGATATGGTGTTACCCTCTTAGGTGTTTCTTGATGTGGGCAATTCTCTCATTATTGGTTGAAAATAAACCTGGTATCTTGTTTAAGATAACTCATCTTTTCAGATCAAGGAATTTTAACATTGATAGTATTTCGGTGGGGGTGACTGAGAATCCAGAATTTTCTAGGATGACCATTACGACTTTTGGAGATGAAAAACAGGTAGCACAAATTGTAAAACAACTAGACAAAATGATAGACACTATTGAGGTAAAGCACTTAGATGAGCACAAGACGGTATATAGAGAACTGAGTATTTTTAAGATTAAACTAAGTAATGCTAATGATAGTATGGAGATAAACAAGTTGGCAAATGCATATGGGGGAAAAGTTCACGATGTTAGAAAGGGATCTATGATGGTAGAGTTGACAGCTACACCAGATCAAATCGAGGCTTTTAAAGAATTGGCACAACCCTTTGGAATAATTGATGTTGCCCGAACAGGAGTTGCAGCTTTGCAAAGGAGCGGGGCTTGAGAATTCGAGTTTTTGATACAACCTTGAGAGATGGAGAACAAACTCCTGGAATATCATTATCCCCTGACCAAAAATTAGGGATTGCAAAAAAATTAGATGCGTTGGGAGTTGATGCAATCGAAGCTGGATTTCCAATAATTTCTGAAGGTGAACTAAAAGCAGTTCAAATGATAACAAGAGAAGGCCTGTCTTGTGAAATATGTGGTTTAGCTAGAACAAACAAAAAAGATATTGATGCTGCAGTTGATGGAGGATTAAATTACATTCATACTTTTATTGCAACATCTGATATACATTTAGAACATAAACTCAAAATGACACGAGAACAGGCACTTGAAAAAGCAATAGAGGCGGTAGAATATGGAAAATCCAGAGGATTACAAGTAGAATTTTCAGCAGAGGATGCGACTAGAACTAATAGATCTTTTCTTAAACAAGTCTTCCATGAAGTCGCAAAGGCCGGAGCTGATAGAATTGATATTCCTGACACAGTTGGATATGCTACTCCTGAATACATCTCTGAAATAACAAAGGATGCAATTGAAGCAACCAAACTGCCAATTAGCCTTCATTGTCATAATGATTTTGGTTTGGCTGTTGCCAATGCCTTATCTGGAATTAGAGCAGGAGCTCAGTGTGCACATGTAACAATTAATGGTATTGGAGAACGTGCAGGAAATGCATCCTTGGAAGAATTTGCAATGGCATTGCAATGTTTACAATGGGATAAAAAATATGAGACTGGGATCAAATCTGAATTAATTTATGAGACCTCACGGTATATTTCCAAAATTGTTGGAATTCAGGTTCAGCCAAACAAAGCAATTGTGGGTGATAATGCCTTTGGTCACGAGTCTGGCATTCATACTCACGGTGTTTTAAATAATCCCCTGACTTATGAGCCAATTAGTCCCGAATTAGTAGGTCGAAAACGATGGCTACAAGTCGGAAAACATGCCGGAATTCACGGTATGAATGCGATGCTCAAAGATTATGGAATTACTCCCACCGAGGCACAATCAAAACAAATTCTTGATAAGGTCAAACTCTTAGGAGATCAAGGCCAACAAGTAACCGAAGTTGAATTACTCTCAATTGCATCTGAGATTTTAGGTGAGACTGGCATCAAACAAATAGTCCATCTTACTGGTTTTTCAGTTTCAACTGGGATTGGAACAATGCCTTATGCATTTGTAAAATTAAACATCGACGGAGAAGATTTCATTGGTACTGACTATGGTGTAGGTCCAGTTGATGCGGCATTAAATGCAATACAGAAAATTACGGGAAAAATATCTGAAATTAAAATTAAAGACTATGGATTGGCCTCTATCTCAGGCGGTTCTAATGCATTATGTGAAGTCACTGTACGAGTAGAAGATGCTGATAGAAACAAAGTTTCTGCAAAATCAGTAGGAGAGGACATTGTTACAACAAGTGTACACGCAGTAATTGATGGAATTAATAGAATTATGCTCAAAAAAATATTAAAAGAAAAACTGGCCAAAAATTAATAATTTAAAATTCACTATGGAAAAATTAACATGTATAAAATATCTTTAATCACAGGAGATGGAATAGGCCCTGAGCTTTCCGATTCTGCAGTTTCTGTATTGGAAACCATTAATGATAAACTTGATTTAAAATTTGAAATCATAAAACTTCAAGCAGGGGATACTGCTTTGAAGGAAAAAGGAACTGCACTTCCAAATGAAACAATAGTTAGTATCAAAAAGTCTGATGCTTGTCTTAAAGCACCAGTTGGAGAAAGTGCCGCAGATGTAATTGTAGTTCTTCGAAGAATGCTTGATCTTTATGCAAACATTAGGCCTGCAAAATCATATCCTCACATGCCTGCATTAAGAGACGATATTGATATGGTAATTGTTAGAGAAAATACTGAGGACCTTTACACTGGCAAAGAATTTAGTTTAGGAGATTCGGCAGTTGCCTTGAGAATAATATCTGAGAAAGCATCAAAAAGAATTGCAAAATATGCTTTTGAAACTGCCACACAACGAGATTCTATGAAAAAGGTGACTTGTGTTCATAAATCAAATGTTATGCGGATTACTGATGGGCTATTTGCAAAGACTTGTTCTGAGGTGGCACAAAACTATCCTGATATTTCCTTTGAGCAAATGTATGTTGATGCATGTGCAATGAACCTCATTCGACAGCCAGAACAATTCGATGTTATAGTTACAACCAATTTGTTTGGAGATATTTTATCTGATGAATCCTCTCAAGTGGTTGGGGGCTTGGGCATGGCCCCAGCTGCCAATATTGGGGATGATTTTGCATTGTTTGAACCAGTACATGGGGCTGCATTTGACATTGCAGGTCAAAACATTGCAAATCCTTCCTCTTTTTTACTATCAATTAAAATGATGCTTGATTGGCTTGGCACAAAAAATCAAGATTCCAAGTGCTTTCAAGTAGGGGAAAAATTAGAGTCCGTTATTTTTAATCTAGTGAAAACTGGAATAAAAACTAAGGATATTGGTGGTGATAATACCACAACCGAATTTACAAGGGAAATTACTAACCAATTATCACTATGAGAGTCAAGGAGTCTACCTAATATACCGCGATTAATACAAAATAAGTATGAAATATTGCCACGATTGTTTAACTCCGATTAATAGTAATTCTTCAGAGGAATACTGTAATTTCTGTAAAAGGGATAGAGAAGATAAAAAAGTCATAAATCCTACGACATAATTTATTTTCTAATATTTTTTTATTTTGACTAGATAATTACATTTTATTATTGCATCATTGATATTTTATTAGTTGGATTGGAATCTGAAGAAAGGAATTCAAAAAAAGAAAATGCGTAACTTTCTAATAAATTAGCGATAAATAATTCAGATTATAATTAAATCATCAATTTATTAATCGCCTTTTATATTCAAATGTAATGGTAGATTGTTGTATTTGCAAGACAAACAAAGCCACACTAAAAATCAGTGATGGTAATCCAAAATACAAAGGAAAGCCCATTTGCAAGGAATGCCAAGGATACCGAAAGTTATTACACGAAACTAAGTAGATTTCTCTGACTCTTTATTTTTATTTTTTGCAACCCACTCTTCATACGATTTGATTAGGTTGTCAACATCCTCTTTAGTTTCGGAATAAGTCATTATCACCCCAAAAGTTCCTTTTTTATCATGTCCTCTTGCAAAGTACCCCCAAAAAGAATCGGGAAGTTTCTGAAAATTATTAGAATCGTGTGATACGCCAATTAGATTATTTCCAATTACTTCTACTACTTTTCTTGCATCTTCAGGTTCTATCATACGGGATTGTAATTTTTTCCTATTAAAAACTGTAATTGGTGGACTTGCATCAAGTGCAGTTTGGATGATACTTGTAGTAGCTGGAATTACAGGTGCAGAATTTTTTCTGATAAAGTTTAGATATCGAAAATAATTTTAACAACCTCTAGAGTAAAACCATTATTTGCAAAATGTTTTTTCTAATAAAAATATAATTTAAAATTTTTGAATATTATGGTTTTAGCCTATCTGGATCTCTTGGATATAAAACCACTTCTCGCACATTATCTATCCCAATCAATGTAGTCATGAGCCTATCTAGGCCTAATCCCCATCCAGAATGTGGCGGCATTCCCCAATCAAAAGTTTGAAGATGGTCTGCAAATTGAGCAGGATCCAATCCTTGCTCTTTTAATCTGCTCTTGAGAATATCTGTATTATGAAGTCTTGTTCCCCCTGATGATAATTCTAGATATCCGTATTGCAGATCAAATGAACGAGAAAGTAGAGGATCTTCATCTTTTTCTCGAATGTAAAATGGTTTTAATTTCATTGGCCAATCTGTAAGAAAGAAAAACCCTGCATGTTTCTCACCAATCATTCTCAAATGAGAGTCAAGCAAATCATCTCCAAATTCTATTTTCTCACCGTTTTGTTTTAACTCCTCAATTACTTGATTGTAAGTTATTCTTTCGAAAGGAGATGATGGAATCTCAATGGTATGTCCGATAACTTCTTGTTCTTTTTTACATTTTTCTGATGTGTGCTTGTATACCTCTAGTATCAGAGTTTCTAAAATATCCATTACATCGTTATAATCCAAAAATGCGGCTTCAATATCCACACTTGTAAATTCACTAAGATGGCGACCAGTGTGTGATTTTTCTGCTCGATAGAAATTTGATATTTCATAAACTCTTTCCAGTCCTAGTGTCATTTGCTCTTTGTATAATTGAGGACTTTGTGCAAGATAAGCTGTCTTTCCAAAATAATCTAATGAAAACAAATCAGCCCCACCTTCGCTTGCACTGCCAATTATTTTTGGAGTTGTAATTTCAATAAACTTTTTTTGTGAAAGTGTATTTCGTAGAGTTTCTAAAACATGATGTCTTAATTTGAAAATTGAGGCTGTCTTTTGGTTTCTCATATCAAGTGCACGATGATTTAATCGAGTGTCAATATTGCTTTCTACTCTTCCGATGGGATCTACAGGTAAAGGATGGATAGCTTTTGCTAACACCTCGATCTCCTCTGCTTTTATTTCAAAACTAAAATCCCTAGCTTTGGTCTCCTGAACGATCCCTTTAATCATAACTGCACTTTGTCGGTTTATTTCTTCCACATTCTCATTTAATTCCCCTTTGACGATAACCTGTGAAATTCCCGAAACATCTCGAAGGGTAATGAAGGTCATTTTTCCTAACTTCCGCAAATCTTCAATCCAACCTCCAAGTGTTACTTGCTTTCCAATCAGGTTTTCATTTAATTCAGAAATATCATGTGTTTTTACAAATTTCAGTCAAATCACGCTCGTTTGTTTTCAAATTCTATCTCAATGTCAAGGTTTCGGGCGTTTTTTACAATTTGAATAACTGTTTCAGTATTTATCGGAAACCTTGGGGTCCACTTTCCTGACACTACGGCCTTTGTTTTTTGTATTCCTCCAGGTACCCACACTGAATTTATCGATAAAATTTTTGTTGGAAATAACATATCTTCTATGAATTTTTGATCATCTTCCTCAGCTTCTACAAGCCAAATTTTTCCATGAAATTGCTCCTGAAGAAGTCTGTACAGTACTCTACTTTGTCTTATTGTCATTATATCGTTTTTTGAAAGTGACAGAACAAAATTTCCATCAAATTCTTTGCAAGAATACAATGTGAATTTATCAATCTCTTGGTTGGATTTTGCCAACTGAGCCAATTTGATTGATGCATCAACATCTGACTTTGTCAGTTGACCTTCTTCTACTTTTTTTTCACATTGTGGACAAAGAATGGAATTTTTAGCATCAAAAATACATATCGGAAGTTTCATTTGAATCGACTTTTTACATTCTAGTAAAGTTGTTTATATCCTTAGTGAAAAGCAGAAATCTAAGGACCGATCCACTAGTTGTATGGAGTTATCTGTAAAAGATCTAGTTGCTCGCTACTCTTCCTCACAAGGTCCCGTATATGCAGTAGAAAAGGTAACTTTCGATTTACCTGAGGGACAATCAATAGGAATTGCTGGAGAGAGCGCATGTGGTAAAAGTACGCTTGGACTCTCAATAATTCGAATGCTTTCTGGTGGTAAAACTCAAGGGGAAATTTTTTTAGATGGTGAATCTATTTTGGATCTTTCTGAAACTGAGTTTAATGAAAAATTCAGATGGAAAAAAATATCTATGATTTTTCAGGGTGCAATGAATTCGCTAGATCCTGTTTTTACGATAAAAGATCAGTTCGAAGAAGTCTTAAAACAGCATAATTTTCAAGGCGATATTAAAAAAATTATTCAAGATGCAATTAGCTCTGTTAGTTTAGATGAAGATATTTTAAAAAAATATCCTCACGAATTAAGTGGTGGGATGAAACAACGAGTTGTCATTACAATGGCATTACTTCTAAAACCAAAATTTGTCATAGCCGATGAGCCTACAACCGCACTTGATGTGCTCATTCAGGCACAAATAATTAACCTTTTAAAAAAACTCAAAAAAGATGGCATGTCTTTTATGCTAATCACACATGATTTAGCTGTATTATCTGAAATTGCAGATAAAATTGGAATAATGTATGGGGGACAAATGGTCGAATTTGGCTCTTCATCTGAAATCTACAAAAATCCAAAACATCCTTACACACAAGGATTGTTAAAATCAATCCCTACTTTACGAGGCAATACGCCGACATACATTAAAGGAATACCTCCTAGTTTACTAGATCCACCAACTGAATGTCGATTCCTAGAACGATGTCCTCTTGCCATTGAAAAATGTAAAAAACTCCCACCTAAATTTAAAACCAAAACGGGATATGTTCAGTGCTGGTTGTATGAAGACCAAGAATCATCTAATTAGAATTTAGGTATTCATTATCTATCTTTTTTAGATAAATCTCTTGAATCTCTGTGATTTCTCTTTGGATAGTATTTTTACAAATAATTTTTGCATATTTTATCATGTCTTGTTGTATTCCTTTTTTTTCAAGGTCCTCAATTTTTTGAAAAGTTTGACGCTCAAATTCCATTATTCCACGTAGTTCGTTACTTAGTTGAGGAATACTCATTTTCTTAAAATCTTTAGGTACCCTTAGATGTAACTTCTCGATTATCTGTCTAATCTCATCGACTGTCACAATTTTACAGTAATAACTATTCTAAAAAAAGTTAACCTTTTTTTTGGTCCTGCTTTTTATGCTCTAAAATATGTTTTAATCCATCAGTTATACTAAGTGAATCTAAATTAATTTTACAATAAGGGCAATTCAAAATCTTAATTGGTTTCTAAATATTTTTTCACAATTGGCAAGCATGAATCAATAATTCTTAGCATTTCTGAACGTATTACTTTTTTATCAATTGATATCCAAATACGTAATTTTCCAATGGCAAATGATATGATCTGGACTTTTTTTCGTTCTTCCCAGACAAACTCAATTTCTCCAAGATTCTTATCAAAAAAACTCTCAAGATCTGTTTTAATGGCAATATGTGAAAACTGGTATTTTGTGTTTTCTGTATCTAAAAGTGGATCCAACTCATCTCTTCTTTTATACGCAATTAAAGCGCCCATTTCACTAATTACCCCTACAAATCTAATGTATGGGCTAATTGAGGTTATGTCGTTGCAAATTTTGGTATATACAATCTTGTCCAATTGCTTTTGGTCTAAAAATATGATATTTTAATGATTATAATTGTCCATAATCAATTATTATTAAAAAATTCGTTGAATTTCGGTTTTGTTAAATAATCCCATCATGTGCTTGAATTGTGGATTTTGCAGCGATATTTCCATTCGCACCTGAAGTAGGCTATATTGGATTAA
This sequence comes from Candidatus Nitrosopumilus sp., assembly GCA_029863275.1. Classification (GTDB taxonomy): domain Archaea; phylum Thermoproteota; class Nitrososphaeria; order Nitrososphaerales; family Nitrosopumilaceae; genus Nitrosomaritimum. The sequence continues at coordinate 12,323 of JAOTVS010000022.1, read as the reverse complement.
CTTTAGTTAGCTTTTTCGGCTCCTTGATACCTTTTGTTCCTTTACCATCGTTTCTATTATTGGCTACAATGTCTGTAGGCGAACAATTTGATTTACACATGTTGGCTATAATATCTGCAGTTACTGCAACTGCTGCCAAAGTAATTGTATTTACTGTAAGTTATGGTGGGAGGAAAATTATTGGAGAAAAATCAAGAAAACGAATGCGCCCCTTTGAGCGTTTGGTCAAAAGGTATGGTGCAGGTGCGGCTTTTTTTGCAGCAGCAACCCCAATGCCTGATGATTTAATTTATGTTCCATTGGGTCTTGCAAAATATAATCCAAAACGATTCTTTGTAGCAACACTAACTGGAAAACTTGTTTTAAGTTATTCAATTGTATTTATCTCTCACTATATGGGATTGTCATTAGTTGAACCCTTTCTTGAAGAAGTTAAAGATGTAACCACAATTTACATTGGAATAATTGTCTTTGCAGCAATAATGACTACAATAGTTATTTTACTTCTCAGACTAGATTGGCAAAGGATTATGGGGAAATTTGCTCCTTGGACGCTAGATGAAAACAACAAGGATAATGATTAGGTAATTTTAAAATTCCAAAGATTATCTAAACCAGATTTAATTCCAACTCTTGGAGATGCAATTATTTTTCTGGTTTTTTCCAACCCTTTTGTAATACACAGATTTGAATCTCTAGTCAAATCAACTCCGTATTGTTTTTTGGTAATATCTAAGGCTTGACTTAATTTGGCAGGACCATTTGTGAGATTTTTCAAATCATATTTTCTCCTATTTTTTTTCATAATATCTACCCCTAACTCTGGTTGTATTGAACGAATCAAAACAGCTCCTGCTTTGGATTTTGGATTTCTTGCAACCACATTGAAACAAAAATACATTCCATAAGTGAAATAGATGTAAGCCCTCCCTACTTGCTCAAACATTACCTTATTTCTTTCAGTTTTGCTTCTAAAGGCATGACTTGCAGGATCATCTTTATGTCGATAGGCCTCAGTTTCTGTTATTATTCCTGACATAGTTTTGCCATTGACTTTTCTCACTAACCTTTTTCCTAACAATTCTTTGGCCACTGTTACTGTATTTCTGGCATAAAATGACCTAGGAAGAAAACTCAATATCTATTGTAATCTCTTTACCACTTTTTAATTCTCTGATTAAATCAAATAATTTTTTAATGTCTTGTTTTAAAACTTCAACTAGCTTTTGATTGTAAATAGTAGCTGCTGGATGTATGGTAATAAAATACAGTTGATTATTTTTCTTGCCTATTTTTCCTCGAAATTTAGTAATCTCAGTCCCACCTAAAACTGAACCAAATGCGGTGTTTCCTAAAACACAAATTATCTTGGGTTTGATAATCTCAATTTCCTTTTGAATGTATTCTTGACAAGCATCTTTTTCTAATTTAGTTGGAACTCTGTTATTTGGAGGTCTGCATTTTACAGTATTTGTTATGTATACTTCATCCCTGGTGATGCCTGTCTTTTCTAAAGCTTCTGATAGTTTTTTTCCTGCAATTCCAATGAATGGCTCACCATACAAATCCTCGTTTTTTCCTGGTGCCTCCCCTACAAATATCACATCAGAGTTAAAATTTCCCTTGCCTGGAACTGAATTGGTTCTTGTTTTACAAAGATCACATTTAGTACATTCAATTACATTTTGTCGAACCTTTTCTAAATTTGAATCCATGAATTAATTCACACTCTTGATTGTTGCCTCACCTCTTATGGATGGGCCACCATTTCCCATGATCATAGATTGCATGGGATCTCCTTTTCCGCAGTTAGTAATCGGCCTTACTGTAAAGTCATTTCCACAAGCATCAATTGATTGCAAAAATTCTGGTGCATTTCCCATAATGATTACATCTCTAAGCAAATCCGTAATCTCTCCATTTTCTATTTTCTGAGCATACTGACATGAAATACTCCAATTATATCGCTTCATATCAATTGAAGGAATTTTCATATTTGAGATTAAATATCCTTTCTTGACTTCTTTTATCATTTCATCGACCTTCCAGTCTCCTTGGTCAATGCATGTACATGCCATTCTGATCAAAGGCACATAATTATAACTTGTAGCTCGCATGTTTCCAGTTGATTGCGTATTGAACACCTCAGCAGTTTCTCGATTTTGCATATGGTTTTTTAATATTCCATTTTCAATCAAAGTTGATTTTTGTGTTTGTACACCTTCATCGTCAAAATAATACCATCCTAGACTTTCTTTGATTGTAGGATCATCAAAAACATTTAGTTGTTCAGAGCCAATTTTTTCTCCTAGTTTATTTTTCCACCATGTTCCACCTGCCCACGCCATCTCTTTTCCAAGAACTCTATCTGCCTCAGAAGGATGTCCTAAAATCTCATGGGTTAGTAAAGATACAAAATCTGGATTCATAACAACAATTGATTTTTCTTCTTTGATAGGTTTGGAATCAATTAGTTGAGAAGCTTTCTCTGCAATTTGTTTTGCACTTGCATGAGCTTTATCGTTTCCTTCAATTTGCTCCATTCCTCCTCTTCCTCCCTCTGTGATGTTTACTGATTGTGTCAGTCCTGATTCATGAGCAGTTGCGCTCATTTCAATTACTACATCTGTAAAATTTTGTAAAATTTTAGACCCTTCTGTATTGACAAAATATTTTGAATTTACTGTATACCATGGATTTACTGATGATTTTATTATTCGAGGTCTTTCTAAAATTATATTATCACACTCAAAACCTATTTTGATTAATTCTTCTACTTCAGGTTTTTTTAAGACTGGAAAATCTTTTGTTACTTTGCTTGGGCTTATTGGCTCTAATTTTACAAGATTATTTTTTTTCTCGGAATAATAACTAATATTTTTTATTGTCTTGGTAATTGGTTCTCTTAACTCTTCAAATGATCTGGGACTATTAAAAGAGCAAAATCCCCATGTTCCATTTTTTAAAAGTCTTATTCCTATTCCTTGGTCTGTTGTGATTTTTAGATTTTCAACCTCGGCATTTTCGATCAGAATCGATTTTCTTGATTGGGTTTCTGCTCGGATATCACAATATTGAACCCCTATCTCTTCGGCATATCGTATTGCTTGATCTGCAAGATCTTGAAGATTGGAATCCATGAAAATTAAAGATTCGATGAGCTTCGTAAATCTTCTGTCTATTTACTTGATATTGCAGGCATGGTGAAATAGTACTCATCTTCAAATTCATAATCTGTTTCTCCTTTGTGCCTCAAAAACTCAAAATAGGCCGTACTGCTTGTGTAAAACTCATCATTTTTCTGTTCTTGGCTTTTTTCCATGGTCAATACTTTCGCAAAAGCCATTTTTTTAGTAGAGTGAGTGATTTTTGTTCAGTGGGTTTGTTTTCTTTAAGTAGCAACCGCTGGTAATTTTGGAATATTGAAGGTGAATTTGGTTCCTTTACCTTCTTCGCTTTCAACTGATATTTCGCCGCCATGATTATCCACTATTCCTTTGCATATTGCCAATCCTAATCCACTCCCTCCTCTCTCTCTAGTTAGAGTAGTATCAACCTGGTAGAATTTTTTAAAGAGGTCTTTTTGCTTGTCATGCGGTATTCCAATTCCATTATCCTTTACGCTAATTTTAACTCCGGTTGGTTCATCTTTCATATTTACTTCGATTTTTCCTTTTTTAGGTTCTACGGCTATCATGGCATTTTTGATTAAATTGGTCAAAACTTGTTTAATTCTTTCAGAATCATGATAGATTACAACATGTTTGGCATTTGTTTCTAATTTAATTTCACTTTTTTCTGCTTGTGGCTCAAGGGCATTTACTGACTTTTCAATAGATTCTTTGATATCTGCTTCTTCCTTTTTCATTCTCAATTGACCCACCTCTAATTTTTGAACATCTAGCAAATCTGAAATTATTCTCAATAGTGCTTCAGAACTTGATTTAATTATTGAAAGCCTTTGTTTTTGCTCAGGTGTTAATTTTCCTAAATGCTCACTTAGTAAGATATCAGAATACCCTTGAATGGGAACTAGTGGTGTTTTTAATTCGTGGGTTATCATTGCTAAAAATTCATCTTTTGCAATATCTGTTTTTTTTGCTTGCTCTTCTTTTTCTTTAATTGTATTGGACATTATATTAAATGAATTAACCAGCTCGCCAATCTCATCTTTAGAATCATATTTTATTTTCTCTCCATACTTGCCCTCTTTTACCCTTGACAGAGCTTTGTTTATTTCTCCTAAAGGTGAAAGTGATTGACGAATAACTACTGGGACTAAAAAAAAGGTTGCAATATCGACTGCCAATAAAATCTGAATTATGGTTTGTTGATCAGATCCTTGTCCAAAAATTCCTGATTTTTCATCCTGGTACAGCAAAAACAAGTTAAAGGCAGCAGCTACAATTAAAATCCCAATTAATATATACAATTTACTAACTATCTTCACACCTAGAAAAAACAGGCATGAAGTATAAAAAGAGGAGATGTTATTTCTTGAACAAACTATGGATAATAAAAACTTCTAGGAAAATGGACAGATTTAATTTGAAAATTACTGCTTCCCTTGAAATAATCATTCTCATGAAAATCGAGGTTCCAAGAAAAATTATGTCGCAACTAAATTATTTTTAAAACAATTTTTGAAACCTCCTTTTGAACCTTTGTCATTTCGTAAGGTTTTTCCATATTCATTCTCATTTGTTCGATGGATGTGCATAGTGGACCAAAAATTCCATCTACTTTTGTTCCTTCCATAATTTTCTTTAAGATGACATCAAGTTGTTTTGCCACGTTTCCAATGTTTTCTTTTCCCATCATTGGTGCTAACCCTTTGATGTTATGCATATGCTTCTCAATTTTAGTAGAATTCTTTGCAATATCATTATCATCTTGACACGAATTCAAAATTTTAGATATGTGGGATAACTCTTCGTTTATCTCCAGAGTCGCCACTTTAATAAATTCATCAGAAATTCCAGTTATCTCACTCATAAATCTGCTGTAAAATGAAAATACTTAGTGTCATGTCAGTTGAAAACTTTTCAGACGAAAGTTGTTCATGTTGTACACACAATATTATGAAAATTGATTCTAATTTTTGTGAAAGTCTAACCTATAAACACAATAACAAAAATTAGAAAGTTTTATTGTAGTGCATTGAAAGATCTTTGGTCTTTTCCTATTGGTAAATTCATCAACACTTTTAGATATTTCTTTTTTGAGTAGTCAAAATAATTTATTTATTAATGTGATTTGACATATTAATTATTTTTAATATGACAAGTTTTGATATCATTTACATGGCAAATATAATGATTGCAGATGATTCTGATGCCATCCGTCTTGTTTTAAATGATATTTTATCAATTGGAAAACATACTATTGTATGTGAGGCATCAAATGGAGAAGAAGCAGTTGAATTATTTTTTAAAGTATCCCCTGATTTACTATTATTAGATTTGGCAATGCCCAAAAAAGATGGTCTTACTGTTGTAAAGGAAATTATGGAAAAAAACCCTCAAGCTAAAATTATTTTAATAACTGCAAGTGATGATCAAAAAATAATTAATCAATGTTTACAGCTAGGTGCCTCATCTTGCATTTCAAAACCTTTTGATATTAACAATGTCTTAAAACAAATTACTGATTCTTTATAGGAATTTTGGATGCAAGTAAACTAATTTAGGGCCCAAATGGTTCTAAAAATTAGAAAAAGTTTTGTCAAAGATTGTACTTGATACCAGTGTAATTATCAATGGCTTGTTTAAAGTCCAAGTTGAGTCTGGAAACATTAGGAATTCTGAGATAATAATACCTCAAGCAGTAATTGATGAATTACAGTCTCAGGCAACTCAGAAAAAAGATCAAGGATTTTTAGGATTAAAACAAATCAAAATTCTTAAAAATTTATCAAAAAACTTTGGATTGGAAATAATCATCCAAGGTAATCATCCTTCTTCTGAAGACATTCGTATGGCAGGAAAAGGCAAAATTGACTCTATTATCAAAGACATTACAAAAAAAAATCAGGCCACTCTTTATACATCTGACAATGTTCAGTATTTAGTAGCACAAACAGAAGATATTTCATCTGTATTTTTACACCCTACCTTAAAAGAAAAAGAACTTGAATTTCTAAAATATTTTGATCCAGAAACAATGAGTGTTCATCTTAAAGAAAATCGTACACCATTTGCAAAAAAAGGAAAACCTGGATCATTTATTTTGACAAAAATCAGTGATAAGATTCTTACACGCGATGATTTAGAATTCATATCAAAACAAATCCTAGACACTACAGAAAAATTTGAATCCAGCACTCTTGAGATTTCTAAAAATGGTGCATCCGTTGTCCAATACATGGATTACAGAATTGCAATTACCAAACCCCCTTTTTCTGAGTCCTTTGAAATTACGATTGTCCATCCTATAGTTAAATTATCTTTAAATGATTATTCTATCTCAACAGAACTTATGGAGCGCTTTACTGATAGAGCTGAAGGTATTGTTATTTCTGGCCCCCCAGGTTCTGGAAAAAGTACTTTGGCCTCTGGACTTGCAAATTTTTATCACAACCAAGGAAAGATTGTCAAAACCTTTGAATCACCACGTGACTTGCAAGTCGATCCTGGGGTTACACAATACAGTAAACTTGATGGTAGCTTTGATAACTCTGCTGATATCCTGTTGCTTGTAAGACCAGATTATACTGTTTTTGATGAAGTTAGACGCCGAGAAGACTTTCATACGTTTGCAGATTTAAGATTAACCGGAGTTGGAATGGTTGGAGTAGTTCATGCAAATTCACCTCTTGATGCGATCCAGAGATTTATCGGAAAAATTGAACTTGGAATAATTCCAAATATTTTAGACACTGTAGTTTTTGTAAAGGATGGACAAATTGAAAAAGTGTATGATTTGGAGCTTAAAGTAAAAGTTCCTACTGGAATGACTGAATCTGATTTGGCAAGGCCAGTAATTGAAATTAGGAATTTTGAAAATAATGTTTTAGAGCATGAAATCTATACATTTGGAGAAGAAAATGTTATTGTACCTATTGGTAAAAAAACTCAAAAGGTTGGAATAGAAAAGCTTGCAGAAGATAAAATTCGAGAAACATTCAAAAGATATGATCCAAAATCAGAAGTTGAAATTTTATCTGACAATAGAGTCCGAGTATCAGTTGACAAACAAGCTATTCCCTCAATTATTGGACGTGGTGGATCAAACATTAATGATATTGAAAAATCACTAAATATCCACATAGATGTAGTTGAGCGAGAAGCGTCATCAAACATTGATTCAGGGGATTTGCCATTTTCTTTTTCAGAATCTAAAACATCTCTTGTACTAACAGTAAATAGAGAATTTACCTCAATGCATGCGGATATTTATGTCGGTGACCATTTTGTTACTACTTCTAGAATTGGTAAAAAAGGTCAAATTAAAATTCCAAGACGGTCAGATATTGCAGAAAATTTAATGCAACTTGCAAATTCGCAAAATGACATACATATCTATCTTAAAGATTTTTAAAATCCTCTAAAACCTTTGGATTTGATTTTAAGAATGTAATGAATTTACGCAATTGCTTTATGGTTTTTGGATTTAGGTGATGTTCAATCCCCTCTGCATCTTGATTTGCAGTCTCATATCCAACTCCGAGGATTTCAAAAAAATCTAGTAAAATACCGTGCTTTTGGCGGACAGTCTGGGCCAACTGAATTCCTTTCTTAGTTAGATTAATCCCATGGTATTTTTCATACTCTAAAAATCCATTCTCATCTAACCTTTGAAGCATTTTAGTAACACTTGGAGCACTAACATGCATGTATCTTGAAATATCCAATGTTGTGGCATATCCCTTGAGTTCTACTAGTTCTGATATTATCTCTAAATAGTCTTCCATTCTGGTACTAAAATTGCTTTTTTCTAATTGATGAGCAGCTTTTATTGATTCTAAGCGCTTAGATTTTTTTTCCAATGCGCTATTTCCATCTCAATCTTTTATAACTGGATTCTTTTTTTTGGCATATTTAGCTATTTGAAATTGACTTGCAGGTATTTAGATTTGATCTTTGAATCTTAACTAATTTTTGTTGTATGAATACGTGTATGGTAGACCACCTAAAGGCTCGACTAGAAAAATTACGCAAAATTCATGAAACCACTCATAAACGAGTCAGTCTTTATTCTGATGTAGCAAAAATTCATCATGGTCCTGCCTCCAAATCACTTGGATGTCTGCAAAAGGCCTCAGCACCAGGAAAAAAGCTTCAAAAAGTTGGATTTCTAATGCTTTGGATACCCGAGCCTACGGGGGTAACTTGCGCTATAGGGGGACCAATGATTCTTGCTGGTAGATTTCTTGACAAAAAATACAATGGCTCTACAATCCATGATATCGGTCATGAAACCAAAAACAACCTATCTTCATTAAGTGATTTTAAAAAATCTATTATGTAAGATAATTGAAATTATAAAATAATCAAATCTTTGGAATTTGAGTATTACCTTCTATTCTAATTCTTTAGATTTTGGTGATCTTTGGCTAAAATTAATGATAATTTTCTACTACAATAGCATTGGTTGAATACTAGTAAATATATGGGAAATTATGTCAGAAGAGAAAAATGAAATCGAAGAACTAATAGAAAATATGATATCAGGCGGAAATGATTTAGTTGACCATCTAAAAGGAGTATTGCCTGAATCCCTGGCAGAAACACTGGCAATGTTTCATGAATCAAATGTGGCAAATCTAAACAAAATAAAGGAATTTGTTAAAACAAAATAACGATTTAATCTTCATTTTGGATAGATTGCAAATTCATTATAAAAAAAATTTCTAAAAATAGATTAGAATTCTATTTAACCGACTTTTTCTTATTGGTATTATTTTAGAGTTGGGATTCTCTTGTAGGTTTTTTTTAAATAACAAATTTGTACCAATTACCTATTGCTAATTCGTCATGTTTTGATCTTAGGTATTGTCATCTTTTTTTCAACGAGTTTTGACAGTATTTTTGCTGAGATGGAGGAGAATAATCCTGTAATTCCACAATTTTCTACCTGCTCAGTTCCAATATCTGGTAATTGGATAATATCTTCTGACTGCACTCTATCAACTAGTACCACTGTTACTGGAAATGTTTGGATTCAGAATAATTCAGTTTTAACAATTCCTAATGAAATTACTCTTTATGTTGACTTTGAAAATAGTAACCTTAAGGTATTTTCTGGCAGTGGATTACTAATCCAATTTGGAGGTACCATAAAACAAACAGACTCAACTTTAGACAAATTTAACGATTGCAGCCCTGGATGGGATATCACAGGATATTACATTCCACTAGAATCTGATTATGAAGGTGATTTTTTTTCAATTATCATTGATGGAGAGTCCAGAGATTTTAGAGAAGATTTTATTGACTCCATAATGATAGAAGGCTGGGGGAAGACTCTCTCAGGAGATTACCTAGGATGGTACAGTAATTCCTTTCACATTAACGACAATGCTGTAGATGCAGATGGAAATCCCCTTGTTGTAGGAATAGTTGCAGTAGATACTTCAATAGTTGATCCAAATACAAACTTGATAATTCCTACTTTACCTGATCCCTGGAATGAATTTATTTTTCTTTCTTCAGATGTAGGATCTGGTGTAATTGGAAAACATATTGATGTATTTACAGGAGTGGGAAATATGGCTGAGCAAGAAACATTTCAAATTACTAGTAGTGGAAATACAGTTTGTCAATAAAGATTTTCACCAAGTGCTGTATAGATGGTACCAGTAGTAGCAGGAGTGGTCGATGTTGGAGCATACCTGGTAAAGTTTAGAGTTTGTGAATAAATTCTAAAAATGCTTTTTATCAAAAAAAAAAACAAAAAAATTCATTGTACAATTTCTTTTTTATATTTTATTTCTCTGGCTAGGCCCATTATTGTCATGATTATTCCAACTCCAGAAATCAGATAATTAACAACAAACAAAGTAAAATTCATTAAAATCTCTTTCATCATTCTTTCTGTCCAATCATAGACAGACATATCTTCTATTGCGTGTATGGCAATATCGATATCTCCATTCGCAAAAATTGAATACACGTATGAATCAGGCAATCCAGAAATAAAACTACCCCCAAATAATTAAGATTATCCGCCAATGATAATACTAATACTATCTTTCAATTGTTGCTTGGATTCCAATCTAGTCTAACTCAATAATACGTAGAACATCTTTTCATTTATTATTTGGTTTCAAAATTCGCAGAAACAAACTTTTCCTATCATAAGTCACATCTCACTATTCATGCCTGAAAGGGGGATGATGGGGTGGATACTATTTTTCCTAAAAATCGATAAACTCGTTAACACTATAATTTGAAAGGAACTTGATTCTATTCTTTTCTTATTCGTGCAGTACATTTAATTTTTGAAAAATTCTTGACAAAATATTGAAAAAAACAATTATCATCATTGCATCTATCGTCATTGCCATAATTGTAATTATTTTTGCACTATACGTGTACTCATATACTCAAATTCAGGTTTCTTTAATTGATGTCACATCAGTTGATGTAGAGCTAGAGAATTTATCCTTGCCTACTCTTTTAAAATTGGGCATAGATATTTTATCTGGTAATTGGATTGAGGCTGCAGTAAGTATAATTGCAGGAATTAACCTTGAACTAGTTTTTGGATTAAGTAATAATGGCTTACTCCCTGTTTACATTCCTGAACTGTCGTATGATTTATTCCTTAATGGAGTTTCCATTGGAGCAGGTTATAGTGAATTAAACACTACGATAAATCCTGGAGAGATAAAACAAATACCACTTTCACAAATCATTCAAAAAGAAAATCTAATTCCTGCAATTGATTCTATAATTAACACTGAAGGGATTGTGGATATTGGTGTTAGTGGAATCGCCTATTTTGAATTATGGGGTCGTAGTATTCCAATACCCTTTGAATCAACTCAACAAATATCAATTGTCGATGAAATTCAAAAGCAACTAGAAAAACAAATCTAAAATCTTTTTGCAATTGAACATGTCTGTTCAAAATAAAACAGAAATGAAGATAAATTCCTAGATTATTAAGATTTTCACATGTATGAACAAAAACTAAAGACATCGAACAATAATACACCTGAAACTAATTCATGTAGTCCCAATTGCTGGTGCAAAATAAAATAACGTTAAAAAAATTGAATGTATTGTTATGGTGATACTTACTCTAATTAACAAAAATTTGATAAATTTTACATGGCAAAATGTGTAATTTGTAATGAAGATTTTATTCCAAAAGAATCCAGTTTTTGCTCAAAAGATTGTGCCTATGAGCATGTAGGACGTCTGTTCTTAGGTTAAATCAAAAATTCTGATGATTACTGCATCCTTTTTCCTTGTGAAAATCCCTCAATCAGCGGTTGATATCGTTTTTTCATCATGGTCAAGATATTTTAAAAGCAATATCTCACTCGTTTTGTGACAACCCGAACACAGGCACTCGTCCCAATTGCAATAGCTGCTATAATTATTGGAATTGTTGGTATTCTCTCTATTCCAAGCGACAGTAAATTAGAATCAGTAGAGTTTCCCAGAGGCACAATAAAGATTGACGATACAGTAATTGAAGTTCAGGTGGCAGATACTGAACCAAGAAGAATTAGAGGTTTAATGTTTCAAGATCCATTACCTTATGATCAAGGAATGATCTTTGTTTTCAACGATTCGGGGATCTACTCTTTATGGATGCTAAATATGCAGTTTTCACTCGACATGATTTGGTTTGACCAAGATGGATCAATTGTACATATTGAGAAAAATATCTCTCCTTGCAAAACTCCTACTGAAATAATGGCATGTCAAAGTATAGTGCCAAGTGGGGAAGCCATGTATATTCTAGAAGTGACTTCAGGGTTTATTGACAAGTACGACATTACGAAAGATTCCAAACTTGAGATAATCTCAATTTAATACTGCAAAACCTTATCATAGAAAGATAGATTAGATTAAAAATGAACAAAAAATTTCCACTTTCAATAATTTCTGGTACTGTAGTTATTTTTCTTCTTGTAATCTTGTTGCTGCCCACCTCTGAAAAACAAGGAGATAATTCATCATCGATTTCATATGTGGAGACTAACAAAAATATTCAAACTCAATTAGCAATGCATAACATTGCCATGTCTTCTCCTTTGAAGATAAATGGATTGTCCATTGAAAAATACTGCACATTTTTTTCTGATGAATCAATACAAGATACTCTTGAATACTGTACATCCACAGAATTATTGGATTCAGATGGAT
>JAOTVS010000073.1 GCA_029863275.1 Candidatus Nitrosopumilus sp. | reverse complement strand
CAAGTCGCAGAGCAACAAGTCGCAGAGCAACAAGTCGCAGAGCAACAAGTCGCAGAGCAACAAGTCGCAGAGCAACAAGTCGCAGAGCAACAAGTCGCAGAGCAACAAGTCGCAGAGCAACAAGTCGCAGAGCAACAAGTCGTACCAAATAGTTTAGAAGAAGACTTTAAACAGTTAGAAGAAAAATATGCTGCCAATTCTCCAAGAAATGCCTTTGCAAGTTTTATTGAAAAAATAGATCTAACCTTCAAAAATTTATTCTGGGATCAATTTGAATTTACTGAGAATAAAGCAGAGTTAGCTCACCAGGCAAAGATTGAAGCACTAAAAGAAGGTCAAACATCTCAACAAGCAATGAAAGTATTCCAAGAAGAGGCTGCAACCCCATTAGCAGAAATTATTGAATTCAATGAAATGTTAAATGTAAAGTACGGTTTTGCCAATCAAACTATTCAAGATGAATTCGATGAGAATGGTAAACTATCTCGAACAGGAGAATAATTCTCTAAATTTTGGGATTATTTTTATGATTCCCTAACCTTGGATTCACTTTAAACGAATTAAAATTTATTTTTCATTAATTGATTTTTTAGCGATTTTTGTGTAAGATGAACTATGATATAATGTGAAAAAATAGAATGTAATTTTATTGAAAATGAAAAAGGTGGAAGAAATTAAGTTCCAGACTTACAGAATCACTTCGTGAAGGTCTGAAACCACTAGAGTATATCACCTAACGATTCACAGTAAGGTTCACATCTCCTAAGGCTTTCTTCGGCACAGAATTTGGGTAAAAGTTTGTTTTAAAGATAGTTAAGTGTCAAAAAATAAATTGACATTTTTAGACAAAAATATCATATTAATTTCAAAGAAATGGAACCAATGATTTACGTCTTAAGAGAAGTTTTTTGTAGGCGAACTCATTTCATATTATTCATCATCACTTGAAATCGTAGGACTCAATACTATCTGAATTGTCTCTGCAGTAGCAGTCCTCCTAGTTGGTGAAATTTATAAATCAAAGTGGGAAAAAATAACAACATAAAATTATTTTTAAATGATGAACTCTAAGTTTTAATGATGGCATTAGAGTTCAAAAGTGCCAAAACCTAAAGCCCCAAAAATAAATAAACCAAAATCGATTAAAAAAAACTTTCAAAGTCTATTAAATCAGCGGTATTAAAAAAACATCAACCAGGCCCAAAAAAAACAAGTATTCCAAAGTAAAATAATTACAAAAAGAAACCAAAAACAAGTAAAATAAATAAAAAAAATGAAATCAAAGCCTGTTTTAATTAAGGAAAAAAACAAAAAGAAGGGCAAAGAAATTGTTTACGAATTATTAAAGAAGAATTGAAGGAAGCTGATCAATTTTTCATTTCTATTAAAGGCTTGGAAAAACTTTTAAAATCATCCATAAAATCTATTCAAAATATAAGAAAATATTCTATCTATAAAGCAAAAACAGTTTTCGATGATTTTGTCTCTAGCTCAATTAAATTAAAAAAAGCAGATGAAGAATTTAGTTCGTTATTTTAAAATCAAATCTTACTAGTCAATATGTTACTTTCCTAATTAAATGGGGTTGTTTTAACATTATAGAGAAATCCTGGGAGGAGGACAACTCTACTTGTTTTAGATTATGATTGGTAATTACAATTAATGCTTCACAACGAGAACACAGAATTGTTTTCCCACATGATCTATTTTCAGATATTATGCCTTTTTCTAATTTATCTTCTTTATTGCATGTAGGACATAGTCGGGGCTCTTTTAAAATAGTAATAATTTCTCGGATGTAAATGCTTCTAGGCATTTCAAAATTTTCTCGTTTCAATAATAAAGAGTTTTGATTTAATGTTAATTGGCACCCAGCAATCTTATTTCAAACATCAAACCGTTTTAATTATTTGAAACAAAACGTTAGGTATTCAATGTATTTCCTAATCTGGCCAATTAACAAATTCTTTTTCTCTTTTGAATTACATAAATTTTTGTAAAATTTTGGATGCCTAACGTGTTTTTGATGAAATTTGTTTATACCCTCCATTATTTACATAATATACCGATGTTTATTAAAAAAATTAATACAATATGTTAAATACTAAGAATTCCTATAATAATTGATGTCGTTAGTTGTAAAATCTGGCGATTAGACTGCGTAACCTCGCAGAACGAAAAAGGCAATCAGGCTTTCAAAGACCTGACCACGGGAGGAAATCTCTCAATGTTCTGTAAAAAAGAGGTTTACGCCTTTAATTTTCTTTAATTAAGAAAGTCAAAGTGATGAGAAAAAATATTTTTAGGTAACTATTTCGTCTAATCGATCTTCTTCTAGGGCACGTTTTATCTCCATTGCAATTCTTCTTCCCACTCCAAAAGTTTGTCCGTATTGATATTTGGTATACGGACTAGTTGTTGCGACAATTGGATTTCCTGGTACTCGCAATGAAACATCATAAACAATTAATTCTAAATCCTTTGTAATCACACTTTGCAGTGAAAATGGCCCAATGATTCCCGGTGAATATTCTCTTTTTACGGCTGCTACAAACTTGTCTCCCATTTTAATTACTTTTTCAAGGAGAGATTCTCTAATACTTGCCGGAGTATGTCCAACCTCAATATTTTGAAGGTCTAGATTAATGTCTAGTTGTTGTTTTGCAGGAAGCGCATTATAATCATGGATGTTGGTTTGCAATCTTCTTTCTATTCCAATAAAATCTACCTGATCAGATATTGGAGTATGAAAATAGTTAAAATTCATATACGTTCCAATTGCTAGCTCCTCAATACTAGAATTTTCAAGGTCTTTTTTTGAAATTAATCCCTGTTTTATTTTTGTTTTAGATTTTTCCAAATAATCTTTGTATGAAGAAACGGTAAAAAAGGCCCGCTCAAGGGGTCTATTTTTTTCTTGAACCTTAACTATGCATGGTTTATTGATGTCTTTTGGATTTTTAAATAATTTAGGGAATTTTACTCTAGCCTTTTCTAATAAATAATATTGATTTCTTTTTGCAGTTCTTTCTTCTGCTTTGAATAATTTCCTGTTTCCAAAAATTGGAACCTTAAAAGAATTCTCAAGAATTTCGTAGCCAAGATATACTGTCAATGATCTGTGAGGTACAATTATTGTGTTGGTATCACGAAGAATTTTTTGATTTTTAGCAGATGCCATATCTTTGAATTTATCTAAAATTATAATATCATCAGCAATTCTTCCAAACCTTTGATATGGCCCTTCTCTACCTTTTTGACAATATACTGCTGTTTGAAAATTTTCATCCTTTGCCCCATCCATTATTTCAAGAGCAGAATGACTTCCAAGGACTCCAATTCGTACATCAGAGTAATTCTGTATTATATTTTTGATCTCCGAGGCCTTAATCACATTTTGAGTTCAAAACAGGAGGTAATATAACTAATTTCCAAAAATTTTGATCGAATATGTATCCAAAGACTTTTCTCAGAAGTGGTTTTTATCAAATTCATGCTTTATTCCTTTGAGCTGCAAATGGCAGGAGTAATTTTATTGACTGCAATGGCGGTGGGAGGCATATCTTTATGGTTTAAGCGAAGAAGGACCTATAGAGAATTAGACGAAGCACAAAATAATGATTCGCAAAATTACTAGTGCTAAAATTTAATTTTAAAAGCATTAGATAAAATACAGTAAAGCAATGAAAAGAGTATGAAATTAATTATTGGGATTACTGGCAGCACAGGTGTAATTTATGGAATAAGAATGCTCGAGATTCTAAAAAAGTTAGGTATTGAAACTCATTTGGTAATGTCTGCGTGGGCAGAAAAATGTATCAGTATGGAAACAGATTATTCATCTGACAATGTAAAATCCTTAGCCACAACAACTTCTGATGAGAAAAACATGGCATCAAGTGTTTCAAGTGGAACTCACAAGATGGATGGGATGATTGTTGCTCCTTGTAGTATGAAGACATTATCTGCAATTGCAAATGGATATGATGATACATTAGTTGCAAGAGCCGCAGGAGTAACAATAAAAGAATGTAGAAAATTAATTTTAATGGTTAGGGAGACTCCTCTTTCTGCAATACATCTTGAAAACATGTTAAAACTTTCTAGAATTGGAGTTGTGATATTGCCTCCTGTTACTGAATTTTATACAAAGCCTAAGACAATAGATGATATTGTAAATCACGGAATAGGAAAGTGTTTAGATCAGTTTGATTTGGAGCATAACTTATACCCTCGATGGGGAACTTTTTGATTTAGCATTGCCAAAATTTTCATTAGAAAAAATTGTTAACGCAAAAAGAAATCTAGTCTATAAAGTTTTATCAGACTATGAAAATTATCAAAAAATACTCCCTCAATATTTTCCGTCAGTTAGAATTCGCTCAATTCGTGAAAATATTTCAGTTGTAGAAGAACACATGAATCTTGGAGGCCAAGAATTGATAATAATGGTCAAACATGTTACTAAGGAGCCAGTATTGCATGAGATTTTTGTTATCGGTGGAGATGTTAAAGGAAGTTACATTAAAGAACAGTTTTTAGAAATTTCTGAAAAAACAAAAATTATCGTTGATGCAGATATTAAACTAAAGGGTAAAATGAAAATAAATGAATTATTTGGAAAAAATAAATTTGAACGCGGTTATTTGGACATTTTAGAAGCTTTTAAAAAAAGTATTGAAACCTAGTCTGATTTGAGTTCCTTGTCCTTAAAGTCTTTAAGTTCTTTTTCACCCTCAATTTTTCCTTTCTCAAACTCCCCCTTTGCTTTGCCAAATGTTTTTGCAAGCTCTGGAATTTTCTTTGCACCAAAAATGAAAACAACTGCAATAATTATTAGAATTATCCATTCATTTCCCATAGGTAATTGAAGAAAAATATTGGCAAATCCCATTAATGCTAATTCCTCATATTCAGATTTAAGTGTTCAACTTTTTTCGTTCTTTACGCTCAATGATAATCATTCCTGCCAAGTACAGTGCAATCATAGGTCCTGAAACAAACCACATTGTTACACCGGTACCATCAGGAGTAATCACTGCACCAAAAATCACAATTGCCACAATTGCATACCTAATGTTTTTCCGCCAAAAAGTATGATCTACCATTCCAGACAAAGATATTGCATACATCACCAAAGGAAGTTGGAAAGACAATCCAAAAGCTAACAGGAATTGCAAAACAAATGTAACAAAATCCATTACGTTGAGAAATGTAACTAATCCAGACGATTCCCCATATTGATATAAAAAATCAAGAATATATGGAATTACAAAATGGTATGAAAAGATACACCCTGCAATAAATAATACTAATGCCGGAACAGAAATACTTCGACTGACATTAATTTCCTTTTCTTTTAAAGCAGGTTTGATGAAACCAATAAATTCTTTGATCACTATAGGCATCCCAAGTACAATTCCGACAAGCGCTGCAATGTACACCTGAGCAAAGAAAGCCTGACCAGGGGCAGTTTGAATTAATTGAACATCTTTTGGGACGAGGTTTTCTTTCATGTTGTTTGTAATCTGTGCTGCGATGTTATCCAACGGTTCAAGAGTCGGATAATATATTGTGACTCCTAAAATTTCAAATGATTGTAAATGAAAAGTAAGAATAAAAATGGAGATTACTCCAATAACTATTACAATTCGTAAAATACGTTTCCTGAGTTCGTCGAGATGCTGACGGATTTCATTCAACTCGGACATCAGAGGCCTTTCTATCTTAAACTAACTTATCAATTTCCCGGTATTGGTAGCAGTTTTGATTCTGGAAAACCACCCTTTTTCATTTCTTCTTGGCTAAGGTCTTTAAACTCTAATGTAAT
>JAOTVS010000071.1 GCA_029863275.1 Candidatus Nitrosopumilus sp. | reverse complement strand
ATAAATCTTGATTACGGATTTGATTCCATATGGTTGCATTCTGATGAAATGTTATTGTATGGATGTGATAATCGAGATTTCATTCCCAATAGGGAGGCCATAACAGATTTGTGGAAAGGACTAAAGAGATTAGGTGCAAATTTTATTGGAACTACACATATGACCTTCTCTGCAGTTGCAGCCGATGAAAAATTAATGCAAGATATATCTAAAATTAATCAACAAGATGTGACAGGAAGGTGGCTTGCAACCAATTTAGGAATTGAAACCGTTGCCCCTAATTTAGTAAAAAAACACCTTGGTGTTAAAACTAAACCTTTTGCACCTGAAGAATGGGGAAGTGTAGTAAGAGAGGGAGCTAAAATATTAAATGAAAATCATTGGTTCCCTGCTGCAACAATTATTATTGGGTGGCCAGATGAAACGCCAGATGATGTTCAATATACAATAGATATGATTAGTGATTTTAGAGCGATGAACTTTAGGGGGTTAGTTGCACCATTACTTTATCAAGACTTTAGTGAAAAAAACTCGATGCATTTTGGAAATTTGAATGAGGCTCAGTTCACATTGTTTTGGAAGTGTTGGGAAAACAATCTTCGCGTAATTAATGACATTATTCCAATTATTCTTAGAAACAAAACATATGGACCCCCAATGAAGGTATTCATGTATGGAATTCTAAAAGCAGGAACCTGGGCAATAATGAGATATCTTAGAGGATTATGTAAAGATCTGTTTAATGGAAGAACACCCGATGAAATCATTGACAAGTATGCTAGAGCGAGATCAGTCTCTGCACCAAAGATTCAAACAAAGAAACTATAGTTTTTCAATTGCAACATCGGCAATTGTATTTCGCTTGGGAGTTAGTGAGACGAAATAATTTTTATCGGCTCTCTCGATCGAATCTACTTTTTTGAAAGATTTTGTTGTAAAATCAAATTCATATATTCCAGGGTTTAGAGTTCCTTTTGCATAAATCATTAGATATGTTTCACCAGATGATGATCCTAAGGGAATAAAAGACATAACATAACCTTTGTAAGAATTTACGGGCATTGTATTTTTCATTGGTGGTGCTGCTGAAGACATATACATAAAGACATCTTCGATAGAATCAAATTCTTCATATTCTATTTGCATTGATTTTGCATAGTCGTTTTAGTATAATAACTTAGAGTAAAAATCATAAAAATTTGGAATTTTATAAAAAAATTAAGGTTTAGATTTTTTTAATTGTTTAATTTTAATAATTTTAATAATTACAGCTACCACAATTATTATTACTGTTGTGATAAATGCCAAAACACCAATTTCGATGGTAAGTAAAAAAAAGTTGGAAAAAAGTATAAAAAATAACATAATGTTAATTCTGAAAAGTAAAAAAACTAAATTTTTGATTTAAGTTGTCTATGAATAGTGAATCCAATTGCTGCTGGGGCAACGAAGTACATTCCCAAATTTAATGCAATAACAGATATTCCTAAACCTAATACTTGACTATCATTTCCATCTTCAGCCAACGTCATAATGGACAAAGTGGAAATCATTGGAGTGATAAATAGTCTAACTGCTTCTTGGAATACTGGATTCTCTCTTTCCATATCAGCAATTGTTGGTGAGATTGAATAGTATAATTGGTTAAATCCAGTCATAAATGCAGCTCCGGACGATGTACTCATTACTGTATTATCTCTGATCTCTCTAAGGAATTGTACTTGGGGGGCTAGTTCTGTACCATAAGCTGCAGTGGCAATAAGACAACCACCTCCACGATCATTTATGACTTCACATTTACCGTTTACTAGTTCAGTTCCAGTACCACATATGGGCTCAGGTTCTGGATCTGGCTCAGTGTTTTTAGGAGGTTCAGGTTCTTTTGGTGGTTCAGGTTCTTTTGGTGGTTCAGGTTCTTTTGGTGGTTCAGGTCCATTTTCCCCAGGTAAGGATGGCTCAAAAATTCCACCCATGTAAAGCATAGTTGTTTCGCCTTTTATGGAACCAAAGAATAATTCAATAGTATAATCTCCACTTTCCTTAAAGTAGGTTCCCCCTGTAACAAAATTAAAAGAAAATGTACCATCAGAATTTGGCAAAATCTGACCGATAGTGACAATATTTCCCGATGTATCCATAAGACGATAAGTTAAAGCTGTATTAGAATGGATATCTGGATCGAAATCTCGAATGAAACCATCTACATAAGCTCTATCTCCATTTTCATATGATGGTAATTCCGTTTTAGCAGAAATGGGCGGAATATTATGAGAATCTGCAAATACAGAACCACTAAATCCATATGAAAAGATTGAAAGAGATAAAAGTGCAAATATAAGAAAACCAGCTAGTCTCATTTTCATTTTGAATCAGGCCTGAGGGTATTTATGTATTAAATGAAAGAAAAATTGACCCGTCATATTCGAATTATTCCTTTTTTAGCTAAAAACTCAATTGCCGTTAGAAATTCGTCATCGGAGATTTCATCATTAGACCACCACTTTGTTGTAGTTTTCCACCACTCAGGAAAAAGGGTTTCAGATAAAGAATTTTTAGTTGATGGAATTTTAATAATTCCTTGGTCGATTAGTTCCTCTAAACTATCAACAAACTCTGAGTCAGAAATTAAATTGATGGACCACCACTTTGCATTGTTTTTTATAGAATCAGGAACACTTTGATGAAGTACCATAAAAGAAGCAGAACCCATTTTTACATTATTATGAGAAAGTTGAATTTCATATAATCCAGTTAAGGAATTTTCATTAATTGAGATCATTCCTTTATAGTCACCGTTTTGATTCAAAGAAGCAGGAAACTTTTGAGTAACTTCGTCTGGTTGAATTAGAATTACAGTTAAAGGAAGTCCGACTTTATGATTAGGAATATTTCCCGATAGAACAATATTCTCAACATTGCCTTTTGTTGGAAGAATTATTTCATTTTGGCTTAATGTAGGTTTGTTTGAATATTGAGGGGACTGATTGTTGCTTGAAAGACTGAAAATGTTAGATTCTCCAGAAGAATCTCTGGCATCATAATATTTTGCATCTAAACTTCCTCCTGCAGATGAAATTAATTTTGTTCCTGATTTATCACATATTTGTGAAGGCATTTTGAAAACTCCTTTAAAGACTCCTGTAGAAGTTCCAGTTTCAACTAAACTAAAGCCTGTGGATGCCAAACCGCCATATACAATTCCACTTATGGTGCAGCGCTTATAGGGAATATCTTTGATTAATATTTCTAACAGGACAGTCCCATCTTTTCCCACAGAGTCTACATAAGGAGATGAAGGATCGTTGATTACTTGATAGGTATCAATACTGTCACTTTTTAAATTTAGATCAGCATCAATTAAGGTAATTGTAACAGGTTGACCGAATCTATATGATGATGAATCTAAAGATACCCTACCAGAATTTGTATTAATGTCAGATTTTGCAGAAGTTGTTACCACCACCCCAACTTCAGCTAAATCTGAATAATTAATTGAAATTCCTTCTTCATCTACTAATTTGTCAGTGACAATAAATTTTACTTCATCACCAATAGTGTTAATGGTTCGAATAAAATTTGGATCTAAAATATTTAATTGATTTGTAACAGCATATTCTAAAGTTCCAATAAATTTTGATGAATTATCACTAGTCTCTTCTAATTCAAATCGATAGATGGAATTATTGATATCCTTGTTATTAACTAGTCCAAACGAAAAGAAATCAAAAACTATTGGTTGTTTGTTAATTTCATTTGAAATAGTTCCCACACCTATATCATTATTAGAAGAATCAAAATTAATGACAACAAATACCGACCCGCTCTTAGATGATATTGCCTTTACAGTCGAATCATCAAGTTGGATAAATCCATTTGATGACATTTGACTTGGAGTTACTATTGTAATGGGAGATGATCCAATACTCCCAAAAGAGAGTTCAACTGAGGTATCGGAGAAATCATTTATGCCATAATCCTTTGAAAAAGATTGAAGATCAAAATTAAGCCAGTTGGTTCCCAAGGAATTTGATTTAGAAGAATCAATCAAGATTGATTGTAATTTTGATGCTGAAATTCCAAGATTGAATGAAATTTTCTCAAACTTGCCGTTGGAGATATTTGATGTATCAATAATTAATCTATCAGATTTTCTATCAGGAACTGCAGAATTGGAAATCACACCACTATTATCATTTGAATTTGTGAAAAATTGAAAGTCAAATGCATTTTCAAGGGTAATTGGATTTCCTATTTCCAAAGTAGGAATTATAGCAGTTTCTCTAAAGATATCCAAATGATCTCTTGAGCCTGAATTAATATTTTGATCATTATCAATTAGGACTACTGAAAATTCTGTTCCAGGGCGCAAAGATTTGGAACCATCACCTATGTTAAGAACAGGCTCTCCTCCTAGAGAAACCCCACCTGTAGAAGGTCCAGTTAATACAGATACTGATTGTTGATTATAATTTATTCGACCAGTTTGTCCCCTTGGGGCGTCATTGAGAATTCTAGTCGTAGATTGGTCGTTATCATCTACATTATCAAAGACTCCAGAGTATGGACCTTCTTCTACCAAAGTAACAATTTTTGAATATATTTTTCCTGCGCCGTTATCAACAAAGGTATTAGGTTGATCTTGATTGGATTTTAATCCAATCACATTTTTCAAATCTATTGACAAAATTCCGTTATCTTCAAATCCTAAATTAGATAAATGTGGTTTCAAATCCACTAGACCTTCATTACCATTGGCAGAACTTTTTCCAGAGCTGTCATAGGCTTGATAAAATACAGAGTTGGGTGAATTAATGTTGAACGTCCAAGAATCTTCATCAGTTGGATCTTGATTTAATTGAATATCATTGATAGTTACAAAGACTTCAGAATTTTGTGGATAATTAGTCCTATCAAGTTTTAAGAAAATATTTGGAATGTCATCATACTCTAAATCCACTTGCTGGACACTTCCACCAGGATTGTATTGAATAGTAACATCGTTAAAAGAAAAGAGTTGTATAAGAGGCCAAGCATCCGGATCAAGTCCTATTTGTCCTGGTGAAATGTTAGGGTTTGTGTTTATGGATTTTGCTTTTCTTACAACATTGTTTAAATTCACAGAATTGGTGGGAGTTCCAGTACAAGAACTAAAGGAAACTTGTCCATTTGTGAAACCAGTTACACCACTGGAACGTGGGATTGCCACCCCGTCTGTTTCAGACAAATCAATTCCTAACGAGCTAGTGTTTCTACCACAAAATACACCAAAGTCTAGCCCTTCTCCACTAAGACCTACTGTTGAATCTGCTACCTTTGCTTTATTCACATTTGCAAAGTATGCATACCAATTTCCATCAGTCGCCTGAACCATTCGTAGATTCTTTCCATTAATTGTGACATCAGGTTCTCCTTTACCTTCATCCGTATCATTAATACTTGAATCACGAATTACAACCTCTATTACCATAGAGCCTGCAAAATGGTTGTCGAATTTTGAATTCTCAGCAGAAACTGACAGGTTAGCATTAGTTCCTGCATCTGCTTGTGAAATCGGAATTACTAATAAAATTGAAAATACTAAAAGTAGCATTAATTTTTTATGCATAACAAGGGTAATACGATCTTTATACCAAATAATCTTGTCGCATAAGTGGTCTATTTAGAATACTTGTAATAGATGGAACTGACAAGTGGAATGAATGGAAATCTTTGTTCAAAGGACAAAAGTTCTCAAAATATCCCTTCTAGCAATTTTTTCAGCTTTT
Source organism: Candidatus Nitrosopumilus sp. (assembly GCA_029863275.1). GTDB lineage: Archaea > Thermoproteota > Nitrososphaeria > Nitrososphaerales > Nitrosopumilaceae > Nitrosomaritimum. Next base: position 227 of record JAOTVS010000071.1, on the reverse strand, counting down.
TTAGTTGAATTGATTTTTGGACTTTATTCTAATAGTCTGGGTTTGATAACCGATAGTATTCACGCTTTACTCGATAGCGTTGTGACTCTCATTTTACTTTTAGCCGCTAGATTGGCAATGAAACCTCCGGACGAAGAGCATACGTATGGTCATGGAAAAATTGAATCATTAGGTGGTTTAATTGGAGGAATTGCAATATTTTTAATTGCAATTTTTTTCATTTATGA
>JAOTVS010000070.1 GCA_029863275.1 Candidatus Nitrosopumilus sp. | reverse complement strand
ATCATGCCAATGTAAATAAATAACAAAATACGAGAACGTATTTAATGACTTGGAAGAAAATTGCTGAAAAAAATGAGATATCTGTAGGAAAAGGAAAAGCATTCAAGATCGATGGAAAGCAGATAGCAATTTTTAATCAAGACGGTTATCATGCATTAGACGATCTATGTGTTCACCAAGACGGCTCAATTGCTCCAGGAAAACTGGATGGGGATATTGTAGAATGTCCATTGCATTTTTGGCATTATAATATTAAGACAGGGGAATTAAAAGACTACATAAAAGGTGTAAAACTTGCAACATATCCTGTCCAACTCAAAGATGATGGCATTTACGTTGATGTTTAAGATTAGATTATTCTAAATTTAGATAAAGTCTATTATTTTTAAATTCTCAAAACTTGAATTTATCGAATAAGAAAAACACCATAACTTTTATTCGAATGATCAAATTCACAAATCAGATGAATCAAGATATTATATCTGAAATTGAAAATCAAGATTATGCAAAAATTACCAATCAAATTGAAGAATTTTTAGCAAGGCAAATCAAACATGCAAAGGCAGATGGACTAATCATTGGTTTGAGTGGAGGAATTGATTCTGCCGTGTTGGCATACATCTGTAAAAGATCACTTAAAGAAAAAACAGTTGTGCTAATAATGCCTGATACTGAAATTACACCAGAATATGAAACATCAGATGCACTCAAAATGGTGGCTCTAACCGGAATAGAATACAAATTGATTGATATCAAACCAATTGTTAAAGAATATTCAATGTATCTTGAACCTAATGATTGGGCTAAAGGGAATCTAAGAGCACGAATCAGAACCAATATTTTGTACTATTATGCAAATGCCAAGAACTATTTGGTATTAGGATCAAGTGATAAGAGTGAACATCTTATTGGTTACTTTACAAAATTTGGGGATGGAGCAGCTGATATTGTTCCAATTATTTCATTATACAAACTGCAAGTGCGAAAAATCGCTGAATTTCTAGGAGTTCCAAAAAACGTAATTGGAAAAAAAAGTAGTGCTCATTTGTGGAAAAATCACGAGGCAGAAAAGGAAATTGGTGTATCTTATGAAGAGATTGATTCAATATTATTTTGTTTATTTGATAAAAAATTATCAATTGATGAAACTGTAAATAAAACTCAGATTGAACAATCCACCGTTGAGAAGATATACAATCTTTATCTTAAAAGTGAGCATAAAAGATTGGCTGCACCAAAACCACAAACCGATTAAAAATGAAATTACAAGATACTCTCTCAAATTCTGAAAAAGAACTTGTGACAACTCAAAAAATAAGAATTTATCTTTGTGGAGTTACAGTCTATGATGAATCCCATATTGGGCATGCAAGGACAATTATCGTCTTTGATGTACTAAGACGATATTTAGAAAGTAAAGGAATCGATATTAATTTTATTCAAAACTTTACTGATGTCGATGATAAGATAATAAATCGTGCAGAATCAGAGGGTAAAACTGCAGAGGAAATATCCACTCTATACATTGAGCATTACTTTAGTGATTTTGATGCACTCAATGTAAAGCGGGCAACAAACTATCCCAAGGCCACAGAACACATATCCGACATTATGGAATTTATTCAAAAATTAATTGATAAAAATATTGCATATACATCAAAAAATGGGGTGTATTTTTCAGTATCTAGGTTTCCAGAATATGGAAAACTATCAAAAAAGAAAATAGATGAGCTACAGTCAGGTGCAAGAATTCAAGTAGATGAAGCAAAAAAAGATCCATTAGATTTTGCATTGTGGAAATTCTCAGAGATTGAACCAACCTGGGATAGTCCTTGGGGGAAGGGAAGACCTGGTTGGCACATTGAATGCTCTGCTATGAGTATAAAGTATCTTGGAAATAACTTTGATATTCATGGAGGCGGAAGAGATTTGATTTTTCCTCACCATGAAAATGAAATTGCACAGTCTGAATCATTTACAGAAAATCAATTTGCCAAAATTTGGATGCATGTAGGAATGGTTACAATAAAGGGGGAGAAAATGTCAAAATCTCTTGGGAACATAAAATCAATAAAACATGTTTTGGATAACTGGGGTCCAAATGTAATAAGATTATTTTGTTTATCAGGGCATTATTCAAAACCAATTGATTATTCAGAAGAACTCTTACAAGAAAACCTAACTAAATGGAGACAGGTAGAAACATGCTATTATGAATTGATTCACGCAGATTCATCAGAGACAAATGATATCGAAAAGATAATCAAGCGGGCTAGCAAAGAGTTTGATGAGGCACTAGAATCTGATTTTAATACACATCTTGCCCTATCTGCATTTTTTAAAATAGTTAAAGAGACTAACAAAATAGCTGCTGAGAATAGTATTGGCAGAACTGATGTAGAAAAAATAACACCTGAATTTGAAAGAATGCTTGATATTTTGGGGCTGAACATACCTAAAATTTCCCAAGATAAAAAGAAAGAGATTGATTCTTTGATTTTGACGAGAGAAGAAGCGAGAAAAGAAAAACAATTTGATAAAGCAGATCAAATTCGTGGTAAAATTAATGCGATGAATATAGAATTAGTCGATCATAAAGGAAAAACTATTTGGATTAAAAAAGAGAAGATAAAATCAGATGATAAAAAATAAATTTTTGTTAAAAATAACAAATCAATATTCAAATTATCTACCTGCAAGTAATCTAAAAATATTTTATTCCTAGTAAAGTTAGTCTCATCTAATTAGTCTCATCTAATTTTCGTACTGTTTAATTATTCAAAATTCTAAATTTATGTATGAATGCATGGAATAAATTTTGGAATTGGTATGAAAACAAAATTCTTGGTAGCGTAATTTTAATTGCAATTATACAATTTATTCAAGTACCCCATATGATTTGGAATGCAGATATTATGTTAGAGGCAGGGATTATTTCCAGAGTCCATCCCGTAATTGACTGGTTCTTGTATGGCGTAGATTTGATTGAAATAATTTCAATTGTAAATGTAGGAATGATCATGTATAGTCTAATTAAAAAGAGGAAAACAAGATCTTCAAAAATTAGTACCGATATAGTCAATTAACATAAAAAATTTTTGAAAAATCATATCTAATGATTTACAAGTGATATTTGGATGGCCGTGTTTTTTCATAAAATAAACCAAAGAATTTTTTTAAAAAATATATTTATTTTAATTAAATTTTCTAAAACTAGATAAGTGTGGGAACTTGATAAATTTCGTTGAAATTAGATACAGAGTCAAGGGGTAAGAATTATGCTAACTATGGACTTTACGAAATAAAAGAAGAATTAGCATTATTTTTTCCTTCAGTTGAGATCAGAATCAAAAGAAAAGATGAGAGTAATTTTTCATATCTTCGAAAAGACCCTGAAGGTAAAATTGCAGAAAAGATTGTTCCAGTCCAAGGAGAAAGTATGAAAATTGAGGTTGCCCCAATTAGACCATTAAATTATCCTGCTCATAGAACTAATTTTATTTACCTGAAATTTGACCAAGAGGTTTTCCTAAGCGAGAATGCAACCACTTCATTTCTTGTTCGTTGTCCTGTAGAGATTGGGGTTTTTCTGGTACATGATTCACATAAGGACTCTATGGATTGGTTCACCTGCGATCCATCGCAATCAAGATTTGGACTTTATGGAGCACCTGATACTGGAAATCTTTGTAAATTTTACAAAGTTCCAATAGTTAAAAATGAGTTTGATTCGATACCATTTCATAATTGTGTTATGAGATTAAATTTTGAAAATTTGTTAGGTAGAGGTTATCCAATAACCAAAGCAATTTTTCCAATAACAGATCATTTTCTCTACTACAAGGACAATAAAGCACAGTTAGACTCACTTGATGTAACACTTCGAAAAAGAATGATAATTGAATATGTAGAGACTGCAGAGCGTCGATTAGAAAATATTGATTGGACAAAATCTCCTTCATGGGAAAAAGATACAGAAACACCTTCAATGGAGATGGGACTAGAATAATGTTCGAAGAATTTTTTTCCCAATTAGAGTCATTTGAAATAGCAGGATCAGAGTTTTCACTTTTCAGTTTGATTATCGGTGGTATAATTATGCTAGTAGGAATTGTAATTGCCAGAATCGCAAGAATTATTTTTAACAAATACTATGCCCCCGTTTTGCCTGAACATACTGCTAAGAATTTTGGAAAGATGATTTATTTTGGAATAATTATAATTGCTTTTCTTGTATTTGTCACTACTACTGGAATAGATTTTACGGGACTAGTTATGGCAGGTGGAATTCTTGGGATTGTAATTGGTTTTGCAACTCAGTCAGTTGTTTCAAATTTATTATCAGGAATTTTCTTGCTGATAGAGAAACCTGCAAAACAAGGAGACTCTATAGAATTACCAGATAGTAATATCAGTGGAAGTTTTGTCGATGTTGGAACATTTTCTTCAAGAGTAAGAAAGTTTGATGGTACAATTATGAGAATACCCAATGAAAAATTCTTTACCTCAAACATTAGAGTCCTTACTGATTCTCCAGTAAGAAGGCATGAAACAATGATTGGTATTGCGTATAAGGAGGATATTGATGCTGCTATAGAAGTTTTGAAAAAAACCATCTCTGCAAGAATGCCTTTTGTACTTCATGAACCTGAACCTGAATTCAGAATAGAGGAGTTGGGTGATTCAAGTGTAAATATTCTGATTCTTGTATGGCATCCAAAACAAGATTGGGGAAAGGTTGCTCCCGTTTTGCTTAAAATAGCTAAAAATGCTTTAGATGATGTTGGAATTGAAATCCCATTTCCTCAAAGGGTTATTTGGAATGGGGACAAACCTAAAGAATAAAAAGTGTTATTTTAAAGTCATAGATCTAACCTACACATAGAAAATTAAATTTCTTCTGTGATAGTTTACCAATGGGTTTGAACAAAAGTATTTTCTAATAACTCCTTGGCTTTTTGCTCTTGAATAAGCATTTGTTGTTTGACCTTGTCATCTATTCTTTCTTTGATTTCAATATGATGACCAAAACTATCAGGCAGCTCGGAGATTAATTTTGAAGAATCAAAAATTTTCAAAGCTCGATTTTGTTCATAATCAATTATTTTTTCAAATTCTGAATGATGTCTAGTAAATGCATTTCCAGTGTCTTGGAATCTCTCAAACGATGGGTTTACCTGTTTGAATGAACCGGATTTATTCAACTTAAAAATTCTACCGTCTTGGGTGCTCCAGTAGTCACTATACTTTTCAGTTTGAGTAACTTCAATTAGTCCCTCCCCTTTAATTGAGGAAGGGATCATCTTTGAATCCATTGAATTCAGAGAATCACCTGTAATGTCAAATCCATCATTTAGATAAGTTGTTTGATCTCTTAATTTAAAATCGATAGCTTTGATGCCCATTACTTTGTATGCTAGTGATTCTAAGAATGTGGCTACCATAGATGTTGTATCACATTTTTCTTCAAGATCTGTATTAAGACATTTTGATTTTTGGTGGGTAATGCTTAGTGTTGATACATCAATTACATCAGTGCTTTGTTTTACTTTAACCTCGTCAATTTGACCATCGAACCCATACCAAACCTCAACTCTCATCTCGGCCATATGACCCAACCCTACTTCTGGTACCCCAAATAGGAATTCTTGAACTTTCAATCCTTTATCAGCATATACGGTTGCAACAAATGTATTTGGAGTTCCAATTGTTATTGATTTTTCTTCAAATGGAGTATAATGATTATCAGTTACCTTTAGAAATTGACTGTTATACTCAAATCCTGTATCCACCAAAAGAGTATTTTTAGTCTCATGACTTACTCCAAATGTTGGCCTAGTGTTCCATTCATTATGGCCTCCATCATCATCAGATCCAATTACAAATTCACATGCATCACCTACTCCATTGTTGTTAGAATCTTCTTGTCCTGGATTTGGAGTTAGAGGACAGTTATCGGTGTTATCTGGAATGCCATCACCGTCAGTATCAGTATCATCAGGTTCGCATGC
>JAOTVS010000069.1 GCA_029863275.1 Candidatus Nitrosopumilus sp. | reverse complement strand
TTGCACTGGTAGTTGGGAAATTAGATGGAGAAAAGACGATTCCATTTGTCCACTGCATGGTTGGTATACCACCACCTGATGACCTTGTGCTAAATGCTATTTGTTTTACCCAGTCATCAAAATCATATTCAATTAACTCATGAATTATTAATTTTTTCCAAGGTTCTATTGATATCTCCATGTTAGACAGACTTTATTGACTAATTATAATCTTATTTGTTTAATCCAATTAGTTTGATTTAGTATGAAAAACAATCTAAAAAAAATAAATTATGAAAATTGGAATTTGTTAAAAAACAAAGAATATCCAAATACTACAATAGCAGAATTTTTAACATTGCAGAGAACTAAATTGAACAATGACACATGTTACGATAAAAAAAATACTCGGTACAAAAGGAACAAAACTGGCGATGTCTATAAAACAATTTACAAGACAAAAAAGGCTTGCAATAAATCTAAATCACAGTTCTTTTAAAGTTTATTCCGCTGAACATCTTTGGTTTTGGAAAGACTACCAAACTGGGAATTGGGAGCCAAAGACACTTCATATTTTTGATACATTTTTAGAAAAAGATCATTCTTACATTGATATTGGCGCGTGGATAGGTGCAACCGTACTTTATGCTAGTAATTTAGCAAAACACTCTTACGCAATTGAACCAGATCCAATTGCTTTCTCAGAGCTAAAAAAAAATATTTTATTAAATAAAAATTTGAGTTTAAAAATCACTTTATTTGAAATTTGCATCTCAGATAATTCTGGAATTACTCATTTGCATTGTCCAGGTAATTCTAAATTTGGAACCAGCAAATCTTCTATTTTAGGAAATGGGAAAAACCAAGTTAAAGTTAATACTTTAACCTTTGATGATTTTATTAAGGAAAATAATATAAAGGATTGTAATTTTATAAAAATGGACATTGAAGGAGGAGAATTCATCGTTCTCCCTACCATGGTAGAATTTCTGAAAAAACAAAAACCTACATTATTAATTGAATTTCATTCGCCATTTGTACAACACCTAAAAGAAAAATTAGAAAACATTCGACCAATATTTGAAATTTATAAAAATATCTATGACTATGATTTAAAATTAATTTCAATAAAACAATTATTTGATTTTACAAAAAGTGATCGATTTCATATTATTCTGTCAGAAAAAACAATTTAATTTTTTCATATTAAAAACATTTCAATTATATCTATAGAAATTTTTTTTATGATTTTTATAATTAAATTACAACTAGAATTAAGCTCTTACTATTTACTCTACAATTTGAAACCAAAAAGATCCAGCAAGTACATCTCCCTCGAGCAAATCTTGGGAAATCATAGGAAAACACTCAAGTAAATAAATAGGAAATTTTTTGGATAAAAAATGATTTGTCATTAAAACTCTATATCTTAAAGAATGAGAAATTAATGCCTGTAACAAATACTGTTCATTCCAAAAGTATAGTTTATCTTTTATCCATTTTATCGGATAGTCCCAAGGCAAATAAATGTCGTGACTGTGAACTATCACTCCCTTATTCAAAGATGGTATTAAGTTGAGATATTCAAAAACCACATCACCCTTAGTTCGTATGGTATGAGATGAATCAATAAAGAGAATATCATTTTTAGATAACTGTTTGAAAAAAGAAATATCTAATTTTTCCACTCTTTCTCTAATTATTTTTACTCCAATTTTTTCAAGAAATGGTTGTTCAAATGGTTCTATACAAATATGCTCAGCTTGAATTTGAGTTTCTCTTGTATTGTGTTTAAGTGCCAGATTAATAATTTTTGTTGAATTTCCACCACCAATTTCAATTACTCTTTTTGGTTTGAAATGTCTTATCATGGAGTAAAGTATAGATGAATCAACCATACCAAAGGATCTATTTTCATAATAGGGGTTAATTTCATCCATTTTCTTTTTGGAAATTTGTTTTAATTCATCATTATCTTGAAATTTTAAAAGTAATTTTAGCTGCTCCTCTTCTCTAAAATCAATTCCTATTAACGGATCTACTAATTCACTGTATCCTTTTGGTAACATATCTTCTTTTATTATTGGTCGATAATAGTGAAAAGGTACAGGTAACCATTCACATTTACGAAACCAATTAAATGTTCTAGGAATTTCTTCTGCATTATATCTAGATAATTTTTTAAAGTAAATCCCTGCTAAGAAAGATAAAGGAAATAAAATATTTTCTATAATGAATCTAGGCTTTAAAATGTATAATTTCCTCAACTTTCCTATCATTTCTTAATGTTAATTTGTTATATACAAATGTATGATTTGTAAAAATTGAAATGCAGTTAATTATCAATTAAACGAATTTAGATTTGTTTTTATTCTATATTGAAAAGGAATCTGAAAATTTCACTTTTTTAAAAGCAAAAAATTGAGTCGTATATCTTTTAAAAGACTAGATATCTATGAAAATAATGGATACTCCTTGGCTTCGAAGACGATGGCTAGATTTCCGTTTTGGTCACAGTCTATATTTGATATTTGGAATTTCTCTTGCAAATTTTGTTTTAATTTTTCATAGATTGCTAATTGAAAGAATTGATTTTTTAAGCGGAATATTTGAAAATCTTTGGTTTTTTACTATTGTATTCATAATAATTTACATTCCTGTTTCGGTTATAGTAGGTGCATGGCATCGAAAAACCCAACTTAAAGTTGAGAGTACTCAAACAATGAACCAAAATCCTGTTATGGCAAAAATGGTAAGAAATTTGTTAGATGTTATTGATGGGAAAGCAACTAAAGAAGAGATTGAACAATTTAGAAAATTTTTATTAAGAATTGAAAATGGAAATTCTTGATCTTTGGAATAATTAATTTCAATATACAACACAAACGAAGATCGTTTTAGAAAAATCATCACTTAGGAAGAAAAAATAGTACTGTGATAAAGAATAAATCCTTTTTAAAAAAATATCAAAATATTAAAAGAACTTTATAGTTTATTTGTCTCAGTAATCAATAATGTGTCAAATTAATAATTTATTTTTCAAAGAAAGTAGAGAGAAAATGAAATTAAAGAAAAAAATAAAGATTGGAGCTTTCATTCCTGCTCGAAATGAAGAAAAATATCTTCCAAAAACTTTAGAATCTTTGATAACACAGGACCTAAAACCTGAAAAAATTATTTTAATAAATGACGGCTCTACTGACAAAACCAAAGAAATTGCTTTGGAATATGGTTGCAAGGTGATAGACTTGGATGATGACAAACTTGAAGGACAGGGTGGTCCAAAAATGACTAAGTTGCATCAAATAGCTTTATCTCAATTTGAAGAAAATTATGATTATATCTTACAATTAGATGCCGATCATATTATTCCGAATAATTATATCTCTTACCTTGTTTCGGAAATGGAAAAGAATCCAAAAATGGTTATTGGTGGATGTCTAATTGATGGAGTACGATCCAAAGAGCCAATGGGAACAGGTAGATTAGTTAAATTTGATTTCCATAAACAAATTGGTATTAACAGAAAAGTAAAACATGGATTAGATACTTATCCATTATTAAAAGCCAAACAACTAGGTTATGAGTACAAAATCTTTGAAATTGATACTAAAATGCCAAGGAAACAAGCGGCTACTTACAATAAAGACAATTACATTGCAATTGGAAAAACCTGCAAATCCCTAGGCTATCATCCAAAGGCTGCTATTTTTTTATTTTTAAAAAGAGCAATTGAGCATAAAAAAATAAGAATTTTTTTCTGGCAATTAAGAGGATTTCTTAGCAATGATGTAGAATTGTATGATGAAGATTTTAGAGGATTTGTGAGAAAAATGCAAAATGACTTGTTTAATAAAAAAATAAAAAAAATCCTTTGTATTAATTCAAAAGAATAGCTCCTAAACACGTTACAAGTTTTTAAATATGCATAAGATTTTTTTCATTCAAGGATAATATTGGCAGTAGGATTATTAATTTCTCAGATTAAAGGTATTAAACGACTTTGTAGCGAATATGGATTATACAAAGGACTAAAGATTTGGAAATTTTATAAATATGTCAGAGTTAAAAAAAGAAATCTAGATTTAACAAATAAAACTGTAAGTGTAAATGGATATAATTTATCATTACTTCCAAATGATGATGGGATATCTACAGAGCTTGCATTGTTTAACACTCATGAGCCGTTAAATACAAAACTCTTAGCTCAAAATCTAAAAAAAGGAATGGTTTGTTTTGATATTGGAGCAAACATTGGATACTATACTCTATTAGAGAGCAAGATAGTTGGAGAGGAAGGGAAGGTAATTGCCATTGAACCTTCACCTGTAAATTTTACACAACTACAAAAAAACATTCAAAATGAAAAAGCCAATAATGTTGAACTTTATCAAATGGCCGGTGGAGATCAAAATGGAACTATCAAATTTCTTTTAGATCCTCATTCAAATCTCAGCAGAATTATTTTAAACGAAGATTCAAAACCAGAAGGTGAAATTGTTGATGTGCCAGTTAAAAAACTTGATTCATTTTTAGATGAATTTTCTATAAAAAAATTAGATTTTATTAGAATGGATGTAGAAGGTTATGAATTTAATATTTTAGAGGGGATGAGAAATTCTATAAAAAAATTCAGACCAATGATCCAAATGGAGGTCCATACTAACATTCTTGGAAATAAAAAAACACAAAATCTTTTAGAATGGCTAATGTCAGAAAAATATGAAATTATTTATTATATTACTCGACAATTAGATTGTCCAACAGTTGGAAATATGGGTGACGTTAAACATCTTTCAATTAACAATTTGTTAGATTTATTATCAAAAAACAAATTGCCATCTGCATTTTTATTATTTTTAAAACCAAAATTTTAAAGAATAAATTTTTTGTTGTGGAATAATTTTTTAATTTTATTTATGGAAAATAGAATTGTATCTTCCTTTTTGCCAATTTTTTACAACATCAGAATTTGCAATATCTAATTTTTTTATTTTTTTTGTAAAAGCATAAAGAAAACCAAAAATTATGGCAAATGAAGAAAACTTTCCTTTGATTACCCAAAAAAGTGATCTTGCCATTACAAAACCAAAAGAGTTTCCTAAGGTATACGATGCATATCCTTTACTAAATGCATACTTTATCCTATCTGCCAACGATCCTTCCCCACGATCTCGAAGAAGCGTCATCGAAGAATCTTTTATTTTTCTAATAGAATACCCTAAATCTAAAGTTAAAAATTGTAAATAGGTATCTTCTGCAGCACATTCCACAATTTGATTTCCAATTTTTTTTAATATTTCATTTCTAATAATATATCCTGAACCTGAAATATTAGAATAATGAGCATATCCTACCATTCCACATTGGTTATCTTCCTCTAAAATTTTTAGAGATTCGCTAATATAATTTTCTGAATAAACTGAATCAGCATTTGCAATCATAATAAATTCAGTTTTTGGATTTACATTTTCCAATCCCAAGTTTATGGATTCAGCAATTAAAAATGCCTTCATGAAAGTTTTTTCGTACTTTGTTGATTTCTTTACAATTTTAACTATTTCTTGATTATTTTTCATTAGCTCATTTACAATTTTTTCAGTATTATCAGTACACCTATCTAAAACAATAATAATTTTGGATGGTTTTTTAGTCTGGTTTAGAATACTATTTACTGAATCAAAAATATTTTTCTCTTCATTTCTAGTAGGAATAATAATTGTAATTGACACACCTAAAATCAAAAATCCTAAAATAAAAACATAGCATGCCTAAATGAAAACTAATTTGACTGATTCTTGAAGTACAAAAAACAAATAATTTCTCTTGATTAGAATTTTTGATACTTTTCAATAACACCGATTTGGTGATATCATACTTCAATTAACAAGATTTGATCCTAGATGATGTTCAGTTCAGAGATTATTGTGAATTTGGTTCATTTTAAATATACCTTACGAAATTTTTTAAATTAAATTGGATGAATCACAAATAAAAATCGATTCTTCATTAAGAACCGTAGAATGGAAAGAAAATAAAGTAGTAATGATTGATCAAACTAAATTACCAAACGAACTTACC
>JAOTVS010000021.1 GCA_029863275.1 Candidatus Nitrosopumilus sp. | reverse complement strand
TGTTGGAGATGACGGGGCATTTCACGTGGTGGGTGAAATTAATAATAATTTAGAGACTCCACTAAACCAAGTTAGTGTTTTTGTAACTTTGTATGATGAGACCAAAAATGTAGTTGCAACTCAAGAAACCAGATCTCTTGTTAATACAATAATGCCAAATATGAAGGGGCCATTTGATTTTATTTTTTCAAATATTAAAACAGGACAAATTAATTCATATTCCCTGGATTTAGATTATTTAATAAGTGAACCCAAAAGTCAATTGATTAGTGTTACATCATCAGAATTATCAAGAGATAATCACAATAATCTAATAATTTCTGGAAATGTTGAAAACAAGGGCGATATAACTGCAAACACTATTGCAGTCATTGCCACATTATACGACAGAGATGGAAATGTTGCTGCAGTATCTAGAACCCACCCAGAGCCAGATTATTTAGGCTCAGAAGAGGACATATTTTTCGTCGTAACAGTACTTGATAAAAACCAAAACTCTCAGATTACAGATTATTCAATAGTTGCCGAATCAGAAGAATATGCTGCAGTTCCAGAATTTCCAGTTGGATCCATTATTTTGTTGGCAGGTTCTGTTTCAGCATATATTGGAATTACCAGATATTCAAATAAAATTATAGCAAATTTAATTTCTGCAACGTATCTAAAGTAGGAGTAATTTCTAGAACAAGATCTTTTTTATCCAATGGAGTGGGTTTGGAAAATTTGATCGGGAAGGTAACAGTAAGCATATCTTGGTCAGTGTGAGAAATTCTCACATAATGTTTTGTGATATTATTGTTTGAAAAAAATTCTCTCCATTTACTCAATCGTTCTAATACAGAATTAACTTTAGTATTGACAGTATTAACATCAGTTTCTAAATCCGTATCAAATAAACCAAATTTTACCATTGGTACCATGATAAATCCTCCAGGAATTTTATCGTGATTTTTTAACATTTGAGAGATTATTTCATCAGAGTTTTTTTTTGGATAAATATTCCCATAGTCAGGATCAAAATATCCAGCTATTAGTTTTCCCGAATCATATATTCTAAAATATTCTTCATCTAGATCTAATTTCCACAACAACAAAACCATAATTCATGAATAAATAACAATTTACCAAAGATAGTTAAATAAACAGAAAAGGAAGTTAAACAATGGCGATATCAAAAGAAAACAAGGAATTCATTGACAGTCTAATTGATTATTACATTAGTGAATCTCAATCCTATAGGCAAATTGCTGAGAACTATGTTCCTGAAGTTACATCTGTTTCAGATACTGCTTTTGGAATAATTGCAGGTTGTGTCTATGCAGGGTTTTTACAGGCATATCAAAACCAACAACAATCTCCAGGTCTAGAAGATATGAAGGAATTCAACCAAATTTTAAAGGAGCGAGCCCCTTTAATTAAAAAATCATTGATGGACAAAACCAACTCCGATCTCAAAGCAAAGGTCAATACAGAATCAAAAATTGAAACAGAATCCAAATAATTTGGAATTTTTTGTTAAAATTTACTAGTTTTTTTATAGTAGATAATGTAACAAAATTCGGTGTGTGATTTAGTTAAATTATTACACCAATAACAGAAAATTTCAAGGGATAGATTGGATGTAGATTTATCAGGAAGATGTACTAGAGCTACAAATTAATTTGAATTAAAAATTAAAAATTTATGAAGTTAGATGGGAGTAAAATCATCTTTGCGTTAGGAGTGTTTGGTTCAGTAGCTATTGCGTTTGTGTCTCTGTATTTTGCTCTAAGGTAAAGATAAATTCCGAGGAAGATCAGGTTATTTATTGTCAGCCACAAATGAATTCAGGATTTCACAAATTGTAGACAATGGAAAAATGATTCAATTGACATTAATTGAAAATGTATCAACTGAACCTATTTCTCAAAAACAGATGATTATTGAAAATGTAGCTAAAAAGCTAGATGCAGAGACAAAAGAACAGATCATGCCTCTTCTTGAAGCAATACTTACTGCTCAACCTACAATAAATGTAAAAAGTTATCAACAAACACAAATGACAATGACGATGCCAAAAAGTAGATATGAACATCTGGATAAACCTCAGGTTGGAGAAATATTACATTTGGATTTAAAAAAAATTTGACTTGATTTAAAATTATTCTAAAGTTTTTTTTATTTCATCAACTGTTTGAAGGGGTAATGAACAAGTAAAATCTTTGCAAACAAAAACATTAGTTGAATTTGAATCAAAAATTTTCCCTGTAAAAAAAGTATAATCAGATAAGGCCTCATATTGTTTTGAATTATTTATCGAAACCATAATTGACTCTGGGAGAAATGAGTTGAATAAATAATTAATTATTTCCATATTAACATTATTTAGAATCGTAATTTCAAGTGGTTTTTGCAAATACATGTAAATTGTATTGAGCAAGAATCCAAATCCAAATGGATTTTCAGCTGCCATTTGGGCTTGAGATTCCATGATTTTAGTGGAAATTTTTAAAAATTTCTGCTCATTGGAAAGATGAAACAATCTAAGCATTACAAAACAAGAGACTGAATTTCCAGAGGGTAAAGATAAATCATAGTTGCTTTTTGGTCTAATGATTAGAGATTCATGAGTATCAGAAGTCATAAAAAAGCTTGAATTGTCTTCATCCCAGAAATGATCAATTAGATAATTACCCAAATGTATTGCAAGTTGAAGATATTTTGGATCAGGGTTAATTTCAAAAACATCAAGTAATGCATTGACAAAATACGCATAGTCATCTAAATACCCACTAATTTTTGCATTCCCATTTTTAAAAGTGCGTAACAATTTTCCCTCGACAAAAAGATTCTTTTCAAGAAATGAAATGCAATTTTTTGAGATATTAAGATAAGTTACATCACCCGTAACACGATATCCCTTGGCAAATGCTGTAATCATTAACGCATTCCACGAGATTAGAATCTTATCATCCAACCCAGGTAATGTTCTTTTAGAACGTGCAGTTAGAAGTTTTTTAGAACATTCAGAAAGTTTTTCTTTGACAATATCCTCAGAAATCCCAAAATTGAATGCTACAGTAGAGAGATTAATATTATTACATAAAATATTATGTCCTTCCCAATTTCCCCCGTCTGTTACATCATAATAAAGAGAAAATAGTTCGGCATCATTACCAAGAATAGATTTGATTTCGCTTTTACTCCAAACATAAAATTTACCTTCATCACCTTCAGAGTCGGCATCATAGGCAGAATAGAATCCTCCTTCAGATGAAGTCATATCTCTTGCGACAAAATCTAGTGTTTTTCTTAGAATCTCAAGATAGAAGGGATCCTTTGTTATTTGATATGCCTCAACGTAATTTATTGGAATCAAGGCATTATCATAAAGCATTTTCTCAAAATGGGGTACTAACCATTTTGCGTCAGTAGAATAACGATGAAAGCCTCCTCCAATTTGATCAAAAATGCCCCCTTTAGCCATTTTCTTGAGGGTTTTTAGTGCAAATTCGTTGAATTTAGAGAGTCCCGATAATTTGGCATACCGGAACAAAAACGAAACATTGGCAGCGTTTGGAAATTTTGGAGCACCCCCAAATCCACCATAAGAAGAATCACCCATCTGAAGCAAATTCATAGCAGCCTCATCTAGTAATGATTTTTCAAGTTTTGTTGGAGTTTTTAGGGTCTCAGTTTTTTTTAATGCATCCAAGAAATTCTCTGATGCTTTTTCAATATCTTTTGGTTTTTCTTTCCATGCTTGAGCTAACTGTCTTAGAATGCTTCCAAAGCCAGAGCGCCCATAAGAATCTAAAATTGGAAAATAAGTTCCCACGTAGAATGGTTTTTGATCAGGTGTCAGGAAAATGCTCAAAGGCCAACCTCCTTGCCCTGTAGCTATTTGACAAACTTTTTGATATATATCATCAATGTCAGGCCGCTCTTCTCTATCTACCTTGATGTTTACAAAATTTTCATTCATAAATTTTGCAATATCGTCATTTTCAAATGATTCATGAGCCATCACATGGCACCAATGACATGCACTGTAACCAATGCTAAGGAAAATTGGTTTATTTTCATCTTTAGCTTTTTTTAGTGCTTCATCATTCCATGCATACCAATGAACAGGATTATCTGCATGTTGGAGTAAGTAAGGGCTAGTCTCATGGATGAGATGATTTTTGGTCATGTTGAAACCTATTCTTTTTACTATTTGTACCTAATTGAACTTCTAAATTTAGATTATAGAACGTCCCTCTGTTAACTCATAAAGCCGAACATTGATTTTTCCCAATAATTTCATTTTGGATTTATGAGCTTTTTTGTTATGACTGTAGTCCTTTTTTTCCACCAGTTCTTGTAATCTTGTTAACTGCCTGATAGAGAGTTTGTTGAATTCATGTTTTGAATTGGTAATTAATCGTAAAAGGGCTACGCGTTCACGATCTTCAGGAGTGATTTTCTCGGACACAAATATCGTGTTTTTTGGACATATATTTTTCTAATGTATGGATATAATCAAATAAGGTAGATATTTTCAATTGTTGAAAGGAAATTAATCCAATCCCTATTCTAAAAATATTTAGTTATTCAAATAATCCATCTATGATCATATCATGAAAAGTAGAGATCTTATGATAAAGATATTCTAAATCATCAGGTAATAATCCCGCTTCATGTTCACCTACCCAATAATTTGCAAAAAGATTGATTGCTATTCCTGTAAAAATACCTAAAACGTATTCTCTGGAGTTTTGGATTTTAAAAGTTTGAGGTAATTCACCTTTTTCACCAAGATTTCTGAACATTTGTTTTTGATTTATCAAATTTACAATAATTGCTTTAATGCTAGCTTCGTCTTGTTCATTCCAATTTCCTTTTTTAGTCATTTTTCATTTATAGACTTGATGTTTTATACTTCCTCTAATTAATTAATTGAAAAAAGATAAAAATAAAATAATAGTATTTTACAAATGTTAAAATCTCCAAGGAAAATCAAAACAGTAATGAAAAAAATGCGAGCTATGGTTCTCTCCAAATGTGCACCAATCGAAACTAATCCTTTAAAATTATCTGAAATTGATAGACATGAAATAAAAAAGGATACCGAAGTTTTAATCAAGATAGAAGCATGTGGCGTGTGCCATTCTCAATTGCACGGAATTGAAGGAGATTGGGAGCATCTTGGAATACCACCATCTCTTCCAACTGTTCCAGGTCATGAAGTGGTAGGAAAAATTGTTGAAATTGGAAAAGATGTTACAAAATTCAAAGTAGGCGATAGAGCTGGAATTACGCCACTTTTAGAATCATGCAAAAAATGTCAATACTGTAAAGAAGGAAAAGAGTACCTATGTGAATCATCGGTGATCACAGGAGAATCATTCAAAGGAGGATATACAGAATACATTACAGTTTTGGAAGATTTTGCGACAAAAATTCCTGAGGACATGAAGGCAGAGTATGCAGCACCACTGTTTTGTGCAGGAATAACAGCCTTCAAGGCAGTCAAGGCAGCAGAACCACAATCTCATAAAAAAATTGGAATTTTTGGTATTGGAGGAGTTGGACATATGGCAGTACAATTTGCAAAAATAGCAGGGGCAGATGTAATTGCAATTTCTAGGAATCAGAATCATCTTGAGGTTGCAAAAAGATTAGGAGCAAAAGATGTAATTGTTTTCTCACAAAACCAGGAAAAAGTTCTAGATGAAATTAAAGAAAGAAATGGGTTACTAGATGCTGCAATTGTATTTGCACCGTCAGATATTGTAACGGATACTGCCATAAAAGCAGTAAAAAAGGGCGGAATGATTGTAATTGCAACAATTGGGGATCGTCCTTCATTTATCGCATTTGAGGAAAAAACTATTCGCGGTACTCTAATTGGATCTACTAAAGATATGGAACAGGTAATCAAAATTTGTAAAGAAAAACATCTTGAAGTAATTTCAGAAAAATACCCTTTAGAAAAAGCAAACGAGGTTCTAAAAAAATTAAAAAACTCTCAAATTGAGGCCAGAGCAGTTTTAATACCCTAAGCGAAACTTCTGCCTTAAATATTGGAGAAGTAAAGTTTTCTCATGAATTGTAGTCTTTGTCATCACACTAATGAGGCTCACATTTCATCTACTGAAAATAAATCTTTAATGAGATTAGGAAAGTGTAAAATTCCAACATGCACATGTCAACAATATGTAGATCTAATTCATAAGATTGATGAAGATTTGATTTAGCCATAATTCATATATCAAATTTCTTTGAGATTAGATATGAAAAAACATGTACCGTCAGAAGAGATGAAAAAGGACCTGGAAAATTTACTCGCCAAACTTAATGCGATGGAAATAGTGTCAAAAGATGAATTTCAAACAAATTCCGTCAAAGTTTTAAGGGCACTGGTCGAAGGACAAGTTCATTCTATTAACGAATTTGATCATTTAAAAAAAGCCATTGATTTATTGACATTACAGTTATTTGAAGTTCAAAACAAAACAAGGTCATGAATTTAATCGTGTGTCACTAAGCCCACACCCAGTGCATTTTAGAAGAGTGGTTTTTTCAAGGACTTTATCTATATTCATTTTTTGACCACAGCATGGACATGATATTTTTTCTCTAGTCTCACTCAAGTTTTTTGGGATTTTTGGAGAGTCTTCTAATTTGGAGCGAATCACATAATCTGGTTTTTTTTCTTTAATATCATTAGTATTACAAATAGGATGGTAAGCACGAAGAATTTTATGAATAACTACTTGTCTTGCAGATGAATTTGATTCAAACATTGGTAAAATAGCAACGTAAAGAGAGTTTTTAGAGCCTGTTGTTTGAATCCAATTTTGGAAATTTGGGTTATTCTCAAAAAAATCTTTTTGCTCTGTTTTTTCACAATCTCCAACATAGATTATTTTAAAGGAGTCATTAAGTCTTGAGAAGATAAGAAAAACTACCTTTTCCATAGGAGGACCCCATTCATCTAATTTTACAGGTCCCAAAAACTCGTATTGAAGAATTTGAATACTCACAATATATCATGTCACATACCATCTAATCTTTATTTCTTAATCGCCCTTTAATTGGATACTAGATCCAATACTTGAAAAGAATAAATTCAAGGCTAGTTGATTTTCGATGAATGAAAGAGCCTCACAATCACGCTCAAGTTGGATATGCAATGATATTGGTGGCAGCAAGCTTGACTGGTATTGCATTAATTGCCTTGGCCATTGGAGGAGATGTATTGTATGGAGATAACATACAAAGAGATCACACTGCACATTTTAATGAGTGCAAAAATAATGACTTTAAAACCGAAGGTTGTGAAAAATATCACGGTAGGATAAATTCTGAGATATCTGGGATTTATGTAGATTTAGAGGAATAAATCTTAATATCCATTTGCATAATCTTCAAAACTGTTAAGATTTTTTGTTAATCGATTCATGGTAAAAAATGCACCACCTACGATTCCTGCCTGATAAAAAGTATATAGGAAAACACTTGATACCGTTGGATCAGAGTGAGTAAAGCTTAATGCCAACATGGAAAAGAAAACAAAAGTTCCAACAAAGGTCATCAATCTCGTTAAAAATCCATTGTCCATTCCAACAATTTTTTTTGTGGCAGCAGCCATCAAAGTAATACTGGTAATAATTAGAAAAGTTGCACCACCATTTGCACGCACAAATTCATTTAACCAAGGCAATAACCCCTCTTCCAATATTTCTACTTGAGGTATGATACTTCCGCCATTAATGGCAAAGTTTACAGAACTAAACAAACCTCCGATAACAAAGAAGAATAAAAATATTTTTACAATTGATCTTTTCAAGGGACTTCGTGTTTCAGATGGCTTGACTGCACGTTCAGTAATTCTCATTCCATATAGAAACCCCACAAGCATTGCAGGTACAAACATTAGATTGATCAAAATAGGGGATTCGTTATTGATTGCATTAATTTGAGGAGAAAGTATCAAAAACAACAAAACTGCAAGTAATGCTGATGATGCAAATAGTATCAAATTCATATATTTGTGCCCAGACGACTCTGAAAAATCATATGTTGAATCGTACATTTTATGATATCTTTAGAAAACCATTAAAGAGTAAATCGGAAAATCATTTGGTCAATTTATCAATTTCCTTTACCCTTTATTTTGGCAAATCATTTGAAAAGATAATGAAAATTTGGAGAGTTATAATTACCATAGGCATGATAGTTTCTTTCATGGGTGTTATTTTTCATCTCCAAGGTCAATCAATTATTGGACCTGAATCTTCATTTATGTATTCAAATCCAGAATGGATATCTTACGGTATGCAAATTGTAATTGTCGGAATGATCATAATAGGGGCAGGTATTTTTATAAAATTCAAAAAATTAATCTGAAACTATAAGAGGAATAGTATTGCAGAAAAATATCATTGTTAATATTTTAGAAATTAAATAAATCTAAATGGAAAATCCTAAAAACCTGCAAGAAGTGGATTTTCAGGCTTCATTATTTCACGTAACAAAATGGTAGCAAATGATCCTCTAGAAAGGGTAAAGTATAGTGTATTACCCTCAGAGGAATATTCAGAACATGCAATAGACGCTTGCCTAAATCCTCCCTCGTTGCTGACCTCTTGCATTTCTTTAATGAAAAAATCTCTTGGAGTGATTTCTTCGTCTTCCAAAATTTTTGAGATTTGGTAGTTAAATCTAGTTTTTTTGTAATAAGAATATCCAATAAATGGGATTGCCAAACGTTGGTCTGCTCCTTTGATGAATTTTCCAATGATGTCTTTAAAATCGAAACAAACATCTCCTTCTTGTGCCTCAAAGAGATTTTCGCCATCAAGAAAAGCAGAACTTAGAGTTTGATTAAACAAAAACGATTGGTAAGCTTGGATATAAAATCGCCTTAGAGACAGAGGGATTTGTTTGATTGATTTTTGTGAATCATCACTGACAATCATTTCTTTTAAAACAATTCTTTCAATATCCATTTGTGGTGGAACCTGATCAAAATATTTTTTATAATTTGATTTATCAGTCAATTTTTCTCTAATTTCGTTATTTTCGTTTGAATCAAATGGAGATCTAAATGATAAAATCAAATCAACTGCTTTATCAAAATCTCTTTGTAAAATTGCCTTTCCTATTAAATGAGTGACAGCTCTTTTTGAACCAAATCTTTGGTAGCCATAAAAGTTTAAGATTTTATCATGTTCTGTGAATTCTGAAAGGTTATTTTTGCAATCAATTATTTTTATTTTGAAATGATTTCCAATCATATCTTTTTTTGATAGTGGTTTTTTTACATAACCTATTTTTTTGAGCGAGTATTTTTCAGAAGTATAGTCAACAATGGATTTTCCTTTATTATTAGAGCATACAAACTGCTCTGTAATGGCAGATGCATCCTTCAAACCAAGAGCTTTTAGTCTCAATCCTTTTTTTCTGAAAATATCAGAAAGTGCATGAGTAGTATCAATTTTTTTCTTTTTTAATTTGTAAATTGCATAGCCATCTTGATCTGAAATTAACTTTAGAGATTTGTCAGAGATTACCTCAGAAACTTCAAAATCTTCTGGTATTGATCTAATTTTCCCTCCTATTCCTTCAAATTTTGTACTGTAAATAGAAATTCCTATTTGCAAATCTATTTTTGGAATCACGATTCTATAACAACAGTTAGAAATTTACTTACTGATACTTCATCTATTTGAGCTCCCAATAGAACTTTGTATGTACCAGGAACTGCATTCTCAGAAGATGAGACAGTTATCTCAACTGATCTTGGGGCATCAAAATCTAACTTGAATGATTCAGGTTGGACTACTTTTGGGAATATATTCAAAAATTCCTGCGAATCAGATAAAATCAAAGATACATCAATCAAGTCTTCAGAGCTTTGTGGAGACACCACAAATGTTAGATCAATTGATTGGCCTTTTTTAAGATAAACAGTATTAGAATCTAATTGAATATCCATTGGTAGTTCAATTGAGGTATCAACTACCCCAATATTGTTTTCAACCCATTCAGTAAACCAAATTTTGTCCCCATGAATTGAAAAATCAAATATTTGTGCAAGACCACAGTTTTCTATCTCTCCGCAATCACCCCAATTTGGATTCATTGATGGAACAAAATACTCTACTAATGATTGAGACTTTGGATCCATTACAGCTATTCTGTTGGCAGTTTGTTCATTGAAAACTAATTGTCCTAAATCATTGGTCTCAATCCAATAAGGTCTGGAAATTGGTGCCTTGATAATTCCAGTAGAGTTTCCATATGTAGATAATGCTGGATCAGAAGTAATGTATTGAGTGAATGTTTCCGTTTGAGGATCATAACTAAAGAAATTAGAGCTTGATGTATCTACTAGCCAAATTTTTCCATCTTCAGTTACAGTTGCACCATTGGGAGTTAGCAAAGTTTCAGGAAGTGGAAAAACATCGATATGATCCATTAATGGTAAAAATTCATTGCCAGAGGATGCAGCTGAGGCACGATAACCTTCCTGATCAAATTTTACTAAAACTCCACCCTGTTGAAATAACCAATTAGTGTACCAAACATTGTTATCGGCATCAATTGCAAAATCTCCAGTTACTGAATCACTTACAGGAGAGGGGAGACTGAGGAAACTTAATTCTTCGTTGGATTGAGTAGGATCTAAGAAAGTAATTTTATTTCCTGTAAAATCATTTACTATAATTTGGGAGCCAACAACTTTTAGTTTTTGAGGTAGAGAATCTCCTTCTGATGGATATTGTAATCGCATGTACTTTTCATCCTGGGGAGTAAATCTCCAAATAGAATCAAATGTTTCATCAGTATACCAGATAGAACCATCTGGAGAATAATCAATTCCCCACATCATCGAACGTCCATTTGGTGGCCAACTTGGATTATCATATTCGGAAAAAGATTCAGTAACGGGATCAAATTTTGCTAACTTTCCTGTATTGGTCTGAGTAAACCAAACTTTTCCTTCAAAGTCATTAACAATTGCTAACGGATTAGTACAAACTGTAGGAATAGAATATTCTTTAACAAAAGTAGTAGATTTTGCAATGCTCGAGCCGCAGAATTGGGCTCGTTGCACATCAGGGAAATTATCAGCAGGTGTTCCAGTTATCGTCTTTTCTGAATCAGGATCAAAGGGAGCCATTAGATTTGGTAATGAGATTGCAACTGTAGAGGTAAGCAATATAGTGCCAAAGAAGACCGCTACAAGTAACCCTTTTTTCTTCACATTGGAAAAATTATAGAGCCTTGTTATATCTTATTCCAAAAATAATTAAAAATTTAGAGTAATTTTAGGCCGCCTGTAATTTTGTCAATTAAATTCTCTGGTGCAGGGCCAATTGAAATGCAAGTTGTAGTTCCAGGTGCAAGTTGAGTGTGACCTGCATCAGAAACCTCAGACCATGGAAGATCCAAATCAATGGCATGTCGTTTTATCTCTTGAAGCTCTTTAATTCCGGATACTTTGACTACGACTTTCTCTTGTCCTGACCACCACTCATTGAACCATTCAGGATGAGATTTTCTCACGTGTTCTGCGCCTAACACACAGGCATGTCCCACCTGAGCTGCAATCTTACCTTTGCCCATTTCAAGGTCAGTTCTAACAATAATTACCTGTTTTATGTCTCCCATACAATTAAGAAAGTTAGGCGTAATGAAAAACTTTTGAATTAAATAATTGACAAAGGGACAAAATCTGTGTACTATGATGTAGTCGTAGCAGGAGGAAGTATTGCAGGTCTTTTATGCGCAAGAGAGATTGCAGCAGGTAAAAATACGGTACTTGTCATCGAAGAAGATTATGAGATTGGAACGCCTGAACACTGTGGAGGGCTAGTAAGTGTAAAAGGATTAGAGAATCTTGGGATAATTCCATTTAGTAAAACTTTAAATTATTTTATAGAGTCTGCGAAAATATATGCCCCAAATGGAAATAGTTTTTTAGTAAATTCAGAAAAACAAAAAGTGGCAGAAATAAACCGAAGGGAATTAGATAAACAAGTTGCGCATCAAGCCCAGAAAAATGGGGCAGTGATTAGAGTAAAAACAAGTTTTCAAGGGATAACAGAACATGGAGTTAGAACAAATGACGGAGAAGTAAAATGCAAAATTTTTGTAGATGCACGAGGTATATCATCTCTCGTACAAAAAGACCGTACCGGTGTTTTGCCATCGGCACAATATGAAATTTATGCAGAATGGATTACAAAAGGAAGAGTGGAGGTATTTTTTGATCAGGACAAGTATCCAGGATTTTTTGCTTGGATAATACCATCTGGTGAAGGGAAAGGAAAAGTAGGTGTTGCAGGGAAAGGAATTAATGCATCAGACATACTAGAGAAGTTCTTAGAAAGTAAAGGGCAATATTCTATAATTAGAAAAATATTTGCACCAATTTGGATCAAGGGTCCAATAAAGAAATTTGTTGAAAATAAAATGGTAATAATCGGAGATGCTGCTGGGCAGTCAAAGCCGACGACATCAGGAGGTATTTACACTAGTGGAATGGGAGGTTTGCTTGCAGGCAGAGCAATTTCAAATTTTTTAAAATCAAACAATGAATCAGATTTGGAAGCATATCAAAAACTTTGGACAGAGCAATTCGGCGAAGAGTTTGAAAAACAATTATTGGTAAGAAAATTTTTAGAGAGAATTAATAACAATACCATCAATAAATTATTTAGTTCAATAACTCCAGAGATTGTAAAAGAGATTTCAGAAAAGGAAGATTTTGATTTTCATACAAGTTCAATGATTAAATTACTTGGAATAAAGGGATCTGTAAAAACTGCTCAAATAATTATCGAAGGAGAACTCAAAAAACTATTGAGGTAAAATAGACAACACACGCTAGGTAAGATATAAATGATGTTTGAAGAAAATCGTGGTATGTCGTCTACAATATCCTTACCGAAGTGTAGTTGTTGTAATAGACACATTATGCCTAATGATAAATGTGTGAAATTCAATTGTCCCAATTGTGGTACGGACTTAATTTGGAGATGTGAAAGTTGCAGAGAAGCAGCCCGAAAATATACGTGTAGCTCTTGCAATTTTCAAGGACCTTAGAAATTGGCAGAATTACTTTTAATTACAAAAATCCTTCCTTCAGGACCTGAAGTAGATTTAGACAAATTAGCAGAATCTATCAAAGGTGCACTCAAAGAAGGTCAATCAATGAAGAGACATGCAAAAGAACCATTAGCATTTGGGTTATTTTTCATTAAAGCAGAATTTATTGTAAATGATTCTGAAGGACAGATGGATGCTCTTGAGGATGCCGTAAGATCAGTTGAAGGAGTCAGCGAATTTGAAGTTCTCAACATGAGCAGAATGTCTGTAGACATGAAATAGGTGATTTTATGGCGCGCAAAGAAGAACCTTTGCAAATGAGAATTGGAGAAGCCAAACAAAGAGACGTTGGTAAAAAAAGAGCAAGAATAGGTCCTGAAGCTATGGATTATCTCAAAGTTACACCTGGAGATATTATAGATGTAATGGGATCAAGATCTAGTTGCGCAGTAGTTTGGCCAGTTGATGAAGACGAAAAATTTCCAGACATTATCAGAATCGATGGACAGACAAGAAAGAATATTGGGGGATCATTAAATGATATTGTAAAAGTAAAAAAAGTTAGCACTAAAATTGCAAAATCCATTGCACTTACTCCACTTAATGATACAGTAACTGTGGATAAAGAATTTACAGATTTTGTAAAAAATAGATTAAAAGGATTACCAATTTCCCATGGGGACGAAATTTCGGTAATGATTTTAGGAAATTCGATGGACTTTAAGATTACAAAAACTACGCCAAAACATGTTGTAAAGATTGACCGCTCTACAGTTCTTACAATATCAACAGAACCTTCAGTGGACAGAAAATTAAGGGTAACTTATGAAGAAGTTGGAGGTTTAGGACACGAAGTAAAAGCAATGAGAGAAATTGTAGAGCTTCCACTTAAACATCCAGAATTATTTTCAAGATTAGGAGTAGAACCACATAGTGGAATTTTACTCTACGGTCCACCAGGATGTGGGAAAACGTTGATTGCAAAAGTTCTTGCAAGTGAATCTGAGGCAAATATGTTTTTGATTAATGGTCCAGAAATTATGAACAAGTATTACGGTGAAACAGAAGCAAAGTTAAGAGAGATGTTCAAAGAAGCAAAAGATAATTCTCCTAGTATTATTTTCATCGATGAGATTGATGCAATTGCGCCAAAAAGAGAAGAAGCATATGGAGATGTCGAAAAAAGAGTAGTTGCCCAATTGCTCGCTTTAATGGATGGCCTTAATGATAGAGGAAATGTTATGGTTCTGGGGGCAACAAACAGACCAGACAGTATCGATCCGGCTTTAAGACGTCCTGGAAGATTTGATAGAGAATTTGAAATCTCAGTTCCAAACGAAGATGGAAGATTAGAAGTTCTCCTTATTCACACAAGGGGGATGCCAGTAGATGATGAAATAGATCTGAAAGACCTTGCATCTGAACTTCACGGGTATACCGGTGCAGATATCAAATCA
The DNA here is from genome assembly GCA_029863275.1 of Candidatus Nitrosopumilus sp. Lineage (GTDB taxonomy): Archaea > Thermoproteota > Nitrososphaeria > Nitrososphaerales > Nitrosopumilaceae > Nitrosomaritimum. The sequence continues at coordinate 10,592 of JAOTVS010000021.1, read as the reverse complement.
TTATGTCGAGAAGCTGCAATGAAATCAATTAGACGGTACTTACCTGAAATTGATCTTGAGAGTGAAAAAATACCATCAGAAATACTACAATCGATGCAGATTAAATTAATTGATTTCTACGATGCGATGCACGAAGTAGTACCAACTGCCATGAGAGAATTTTATGTAGAAAGATCCAAAGTTTGGTGGAAGGACGTAGGAGGATTAGACGAAATTAAAGAAGCATTAAAAGATAATCTTATTTCTGCAATGAGAGACCCAACAAAGTTTACAAAAATGGGAATTAAACCACCCAAGGGCGCTTTAATTTATGGCCCACCAGGGTGTGGAAAAACAATGATTGCACGAGCCCTTGCTACTGAAAGCGGAGCAAATATGATTTTAGTTAAAGGACCTGAATTATTATCTAAATGGGTAGGAGAATCTGAAAAGGGAATAAGAGAGATTTTTAGAAAAGCCAAGGCATCATCTCCGTGCGTGGTAATTTTTGATGAATTGGATTCTTTGGTTCGCTCAAAATCAGGAGAAGGAGGAGTTAGTGAAACTGTACTTAGTCAATTATTAACAGAAATCGAGGAAGGTATTTCATCAAGAGTGGTAGTTGTTGGAATTACCAATAGACCAGATGTTTTAGATAATTCTTTACTTAGAACAGGAAGATTAGATTTGGTCCTATATGTCCCACCTCCAGATGAAAAAGGAAGATTAGAGATTATTAAAATATTAACTGCAAAAATGCCTCTTGATAAAGATGTAAATCTTCAAGAAATTGCAGTCGCTACTCAGAATTATTCAGGAGCAGATTTGGCAGCATTGTGTAGAGAGGCAGCTATTCTAGCAATGAGAAATGGCACACCGAAAATTGCAAGTAGAGACTTTGCAAATAGTTTGAAGCAAGTTAGAGCCTCAATTACTAAAGAAGTAGACCAATGGTACAACAATGTAAGAGAAAGTATATCTAACGTAGTTCCTAAATCAAAAGACAGATCATTTTACGGTTAGTCATGACAATTCCAATTAAAAATAAAGTATTTGATAAAATTCAAGAAGCAAATTCCCTTACTGATTCTGAATTATTCAAATCTTTAGCAAAAGATGGAATCATCATAACTGAAGACAAATTCAATAAATTACTTTTGGATTTGGAAATTTTGGGGTTGATAAATGTCTCCTGGATTACAAAAGAAGCAAGAAGAATTGAGGTAGTAACTACAAAGGTTGAAGTTGATGAAATCGATGAGCAAAATAAGGAAATCATGGAAAAAGATTATGAGGCCAGTTTTCCAGGTCTAGAAAAATAGTGAAATTTCAAAATAATGGAATGTGAAATGCAGCATCTAGTGCTACTGCAATAAAAATTATTGTTAGATAAGGTGCAGTAACTTTGTAAGCTTTCCATGCAAACTCAGAAGTAGGATTTTTAGTTAGTTTGAAATGATATGCCAACATCAAACCACCAGAAGCTGCTGCAATTGCAGTGTAGATAAGACCCATGCCAAAAGCAGATAGCATCAGAGAATAAGGAAGTAAAATCAAAGTATTTGCTAAAATATATTTGGATGTTCGCTGCATTCCTATTACTACTGGGAGCATCGGGACCTCAGCTTGGGCATATTCATCTTTAATTTTCATTGCAAGACACCAAAAATGAGAAGGAGTCCAAACAAAAACTAAAAAGCCAATTAAAAATCCTAACAAGTCCATGGAGCTAGTAGCTGCTGACCATCCAGCCCAAGCAGCAGCACTGCCAGCAATTCCACCAATTACAATGTTTGAAGAATTAAGACGCTTGAGCCAAACAGTGTAGATTATCACGTATGAAAATATTCCCAAGGCAATAAAAAATGCCGATATCGGATTTAGTGCAAGATATCCATAAATTACCGAAACACAACTAACTGCCAAACCGTAGATCAGAACATTAGAGGCCGTCATTCTTCCAGAGGGAATTGGTCGTTTACTTGTTCGTGTCATTTTTGGATCTATGTCGCGATCATAATAGTGGTTTAAGGCACTAGATCCAGCAGATGCAAGAGATCCTGCCACAATAATATGTAACAGACCAAGATTATCCAATTCAGGTCCTACAAGTTTACTTGCAGCGTACATGGAGGTAACTGCTGTAATTACCAAGAGTACAATAATCCGTGGTTTTGATATCTCTACTATTTCCTTAAAACCCAATCTCACTCTCCCATCGTCCGAAGCCATTTAATTTCTTCGACTTTGATGATCTGGGACTTTTCAAAAGGAATAAGTATATCACTCCTACCAGCTAGCATGAATGAGTAATTGGGACCTCATGATGCCAGGCATGGGATTAACAGCCATAGGATTGGCAGGAGTAGCCATTTCCTATGCAGGTTGGGCACATACCTTCATTGATGGAATGCATGCACTTACTGGGTTAACAATGTTTATTGGATTAATTTTCCTGGCTGCAGGGATTTTAGATGGAGGTATTTCAACTAGCAACAGAGCAAAAGCAACTGTTTTAGTAGTTATCTCAATTGCACTTGGATTTGGAATGTATGCATTTACAATGAATACCATTGAATCTACAAACATACTTGCCGGCCTTTTGATTGCAATTGCATTTCCAGCTATAGTGATTGCATATGTTGCAGCAAAAATGCCTACGCGTGTAAAACCTATTGGCACAATAATCACTTTAGCAGGAGTTACTGGAATTGTAACATTTGTAGCATTTGGATTCGTTAGTCCTGATACTTACATTATTGCAGAAGAGACGATAGATGAAGAAATTGAAGTTGAACCAACCGGCCCCATATATCCAATTACAATTTTAGTAAACTCGGCTGTACAAGGTAATCCAGATTATGACCCAGATGTAGCTTATGTTCCAAAAGGAAATGTTGTAGAATGGACCAATGAAGATTCCTTTGCACATACTGTTACAAGTTCGGTGGACACCGGAGAAACATTTGATTCTGGTTTAATGAGCGAAGGGGAGACATATCAACTAGACACTAGTGTGTTAGAAATTGGAGAATATGAATATTTTTGTATTGTACACCCATGGATGGTATCTAAATTAATTATAGAAGAACCAAAAGAACCTGTTACAGTGATTATGCCAGAAGGCGGAGGAATTCAAAAAGAAGGGCAAGTCTACTATGATCCACAAGTACTTCAAATAGAAATTGGGACCACAGTACTTTGGAAAAATGAAGACAGTGCAATGCATACTGTCACATCAGGCAATTCCCAAGAAGGTCCAAATGGATTATTTGATTCGGATTTAATAGCAGCAGGAGAGTCATTTGAATTTACTTTCACAACCCAAGGAATAGAAGATTATTACTGTATCGTTCATCCTTGGATGATTGGTTCAGTTGAAGTAGGATAAGATTGCCAAAATTTATTTTAACAAAATCACAAAAACAGATTCTTTCAAACCATGCAGATAACGAAAAACCCAATGAATCATGCGCAATATTATTTGGTAGGGAGGACAAGGAACAATATAATGTTGAGAGGATATTTCTTACTAAAAACATAGCCCAATCACCAGTAAATTTTACAATTTCTGCAGAACAAAGACTTGAAGCAGACAAAATAGAGAGAGACTCACAACTAAAAATAATTGCTATTTTTCATTCGCATCCTGATTCCAAGGCCTATCCATCAAATACGGATAAAAAATTCATGGATCTTAATCCTGTTGTATGGATAATTTATTCAGGAATTTTAAATGAATTCAAAGCATATATTCTTGATTCAGAAATAGCAGAAATCTCAATAGACGAAGAATAATTACGACTTTAATCTAAAAGAAGCTAATTTTCCTTCTGCATTATCAAGAATGGATTTATCAGGATTAATTATTTTTCCAATCATATTAACTGGAGACGCAGGTATAATTTCATCAGGTTTGCTCATAGGGGTTGGGCCATAAAATAAACAAATGGCCTTGCCCTCTGGCCAATAAGCTACGTCGTTTAAAGAAACTTGAGACTTTGCATTTTCTTCAGACATGGTGATTGGAGATGATGACGTATAGATTTCATCGCCCCAAACGTTGAGTTCTAGAATAAAGGGCAGATTATCTAATAAAGATTTAACAGTTTTTGGAGAATTTTCATCATTTAATTCTAAAGTTACACCTGCAGAATTTGGAATGTCTATTTGTATCATATATTTCATAATTTTTAATATTGATTCATTTAGAAAACAGTTTTGGTTGATTTGAGAAAATTATCAGTAGATGGTTTAATATTATGACAAATTCGCAGATCGAATGCCACAAAAGGATTATCCAGGTTAAAGAGTTATGTATATTTGCTATTTAGAAAATAGAATATAATGGACAAAAAAGAAGACATGGTTTATCCATCAGGGTATGAACCACCAAAAGGCAAGGATAATTCTATGGAAACAAGAAAATCATTATTACATGTAATACTAGGAGACCACTCAAAGGAAATTTCAGAAGATCTTGATACAGATCTTTTTGAGGTTATGAAAAGACGAAGATCAACTAGGAAATTTGAAACAAAGCCTGTGGAAAACTGGAAAGTTGAAAAAATTTTAGCTGCGGCCGATACGGCACCAACGGCAGGAAACTTTCAGGGATTTGAAATATTTCATATTAAAAATAAAGAAATGAAAGAAAAATTAGTAGAGGCTGCAAACAATCAACCCTATGTTAATGCTCCATTAGTGTTAGTATATTGTAAAAACCCGAGTCGAGTTAAACTAAAATTTCCAAAGAGGATGTTAACTAAATTTGCAATTCAAGATGCCACCCTTGCAGCTGCTTACTCACAATTGGCAGCCACGGCCTTGAGTTTAAGCACAATTTGGATTGGTATGATAGACGAGAAAAAAGTGGCAGAAATTATTGGTACTGATTTGGAGCCCTCTTCAATTTTGTGCATAGGTTATCCTGTAAAAAGAAAATTCCCAAAGCCAAGAAGAAATCTTTCTGATTTGATTCATGTGATGGAATAATTTTAAAAATGAATTAATACCCCCACTACAGCATTTTAATTAATAATAAAATGACTACATTGAAAATCATGGAAATAGAAGGGATAGGTCCTTCATATGGAGAAAAACTCGAAGCCGCAGGAATGAAAAATTCTGATGACTTGTTAGAAGCAGGAAAAACACCTCAAGGAAGAAAAGATCTTGTTGAAAAAACTGGAATATCATCAAAATTAATTCTAGAGTGGATTAATCTTTGTGATTTAATTAGAATTAAAGGAGTTGGAGAAGAATACTCTGATCTTCTTGAAGAAGCTGGTGTTGATACAGTTGTAGAGTTGTCTAACCGAAATGCAGAAAACTTGCAGAAAAAAATGGAAGAGGTTAACGGAGAAAAGAAGCTAGTAAGAAAAACACCTACCCTAGATCAAGTAACAGAGTGGATAGCAGAAGCCAAAACCCTTCCTAGAGTAATAGAATACTAACCATCTAATTTTTTAAATATTTTTTTTAAATTAATTTGTGTTATCTCAACCAAAAAATAAAATTTTAAAAAATGGAATTATATCATCATTACAAAATTTAGAAACGATTTTATCTGAATGTTATCAAAACAAAGCAATGGTTTTAAAAATAATCGAACTTGTAGGTTCATCTCCCCAAAGTTGGGAAGAAGCTACAAAAGAAGCAGTATCCAAAGCACAAGAAAGTGTAAAAGATATTCGAGGAGTAGATCTGATTGCGCAAACAGCAGTTGTAAAAAATGGCCAAATCACAGAGTACCGTGCAAATGTCAAGATTGGCTTTGTTGTAGAATAGGATCTCACCTATTTTCTATTTTTCTTCAGATTAAATTTGATATATTTGTAATTTTTTTATTTTTTAGATTTTCAAGATTTTACTGAAATTACTCCTTAAAATAAGACTTTTAGGCTAAAAAGATTGGGAATAGCATATGGAAATCTATGAGAAACTAGGAGAGTTTTTTCTAGGTAAACATTACAATCTATCGAATAAGCAAGAAGAAGATGTTCCTTTACTTTATGATGCTAAGAACCTCACAACCCATGCTGTTTGTGTTGGAATGACTGGAAGTGGTAAAACAGGCCTTTGTGTCACTTTGATTGAAGAAGCAGTTTTAGATAAGATTCCCATTATTGTAATTGATCCAAAAGGAGATTTGGGTAATCTTCTCCTTACATTTCCAGATCTTCTTCCTGAAAATTTTCGTCCATGGATAAATGAAGATGATGCACGACGAAAAAAACTCGATCCAGGTGATTTTGCCGCAAAGCAAGCAAAGATGTGGAAAGAAGGGCTGGCCAGTTATGGTCAAACTACAAAAAGGGTTCAAGAGTTAAAAGATGCAGCTGATTTTGTCATCTATACTCCCGGCAGTGAAACAGGTGTTCCAGTTTCAATACTATCTTCCTTTTCTGCACCCTCTGAAGAAGTTCTAAATGAGCCAGATCTTTTCCGAGATAGGATTTCAACTACAGCCACTAGTCTGCTTGGACTCTTAGGTATTGATGCTGATCCAATACAAAGTCGTGAACATATTCTACTATCAACATTATTTGATCATTTGTGGCGGCAAGGAATAGAAGTCGATCTTGGAACGATAATACAATCAATTCAAAATCCTCCCTTTCAAAAAGTAGGTTTTATGCAAATGGAAACATTCTTCCCAGAAAAAGATCGATTCAAATTTGCAATGCAAATAAACAATTTGCTTGCAGCTCCAGGATTTCAAGGATGGCTCAAAGGTCAACCGCTAGATATTGATCAGATTGTACATACTCCAGAGGGAAAACCCAGAGTGTCGATTTTCTCAATAGCACACCTTTCAGAACCAGAACGAATGTTTTTTGTTTCGCTTTTACTAAACCAGATTTTAAGTTGGATGAGAACACGATCAGGAACTAATAGTTTAAGGACGCTAATCTATATGGATGAGATTTTTGGTTACATGCCTCCAGTGGCACAACCGCCCTCAAAAAAACCCCTTTTAACTTTACTCAAGCAAGCAAGAGCATATGGAGTAGGACTGGTGCTAGCAACCCAAAATCCTGCAGATTTGGACTACAAAGGCCTTTCCAATACAGGTACATGGTTTATCGGAAGACTACAAACCGAACGAGATAAAGCACGGATGCTTGATGGATTAGAAGGTATTTCAAATTCATCAAAGTTTGACCGGAAAAGTATTGATAAAACCATTTCAAGTCTTGGGAAAAGAGTTTTTCTACTTCATAATGTGCATGAAGCAGAACCCATAATTTTTCATACTAGATGGGCAATGTCGTATCTTCGTGGACCACTTACTAGAAATCAAATTAAAATTCTTATGCAAGACAAAAAAAAGATTCCCACCATAGATGTTAAGAAAGTTTCTACAATCGCTCAATCAATAACAAAAAAGCAAATTAAACAAACAGGATCTTCTAACCCTGTTCTTCCACCTGGAGTCCCTCAATTTTTTGTATATGATAAAAATTCTCTACATAATTTTCAAGCCTCTGTGGTTGGAATGGCAACAATTCATTATGAAGATCCAAAAACCAGGAAAAAGATACACACTCAGAAAATGTCTTTAATGATTTATTTAGATGAGGATATGGTAGATGTAGATTGGGAAGAAGCTGAAACGATTACTTTAGAACAAAATCAGTTGAAACAAAGAACTCCCAAACAAGGCACATTTACTTCTCTTCCAGATGAAGCAACAAAAGCAAGAAGCTATTCTAAATGGAAAAAAGAATTCAAAAATTATCTTTATCGAACCGAAGGAATTGAATTATTTGAAAGTAAGAATTTTGATACAACATCCAAGCCGCTAGAGAGTGAACGTGATTTTCGTATTAGACTCAGCGAAACTGCAAGAGAAAAACGGGATGATGAAACAGAAAAATTACGAAAAAAATACAAAGTAAAAACAGAGTCGCTTAGTGAACAATTACGAAAAGCAAAACAACGAATACAAAAAGAAAAAGAGCAATCCAAGGGACGTAAATTACAAACTGCAATATCCATCGGAGCATCGTTGTTATCTGCTTTTTCTGGAGGAGGAGGTCTCAACATGTCCACTCTGAGTAGAGCTACGACTGCAGTTAGTCATGTTGCTCGTCAGGGTAAAGAATATGGGGATGTTAATCGTGCAGGAGAGACGATTGAGGCCATAACTGCACAAATCGAGGGCGTAAATAGTGAACTTCAACAAGAAATAGATAAGCTTGAAGAAAGATACGATCCGCTATCTGAGGAATTGATAATAAAAGAATTAAAACCAAGAAAATCAGATATCGACATTAAAACCGTCGCGTTAGTATGGATATCAGAATAACTAAAATAAATTTTCAAGAAAATTAAGGTGTTTTCTTATTTTCAACTATCAATTTACAAAATATAAATAATTTTCAAAATTAGGATCGGTTTATCTATGAGAAAAACTATGTGAAATCATGGGATTTCTAGACAAAATAAAAAACAAAGCAAGTGAAACTGTCAAAGAAGGCATAGGGGATGCAGTTGATAAAGCAACTGATCTTGGCAAAGAAGGATTTGACAAAGCAAAGGACACTGCTTCAGAAGGAATCGATAAAGCAAAAGATACTGCACAAAAAGGTATCGATAAAGCAAAATCAGATTAACCTCATAATTTTTTTATTCTAGTCAATTATCTTAGAGTTTAACTAAGAATCATCGGAAGTGTCATTTATATTCAAGAAATCATGAAATTAAATTCAGCAAATGATTACCCGATCAAATCGTTTTAATATTTTTACCTTAACTATTTTTTCTTTATTCATGGTGTTTACCGTAAATGGGATTTTTGATCAGATTGCTTTTGCCCAAGACAGTTCAAGTGAAATTTGGTTAGGTCCAACTACCAATGCTTTAACTACATTCTTCAGTCAAGTTGCAGAATCTCTCCCAAAAATTATTGCAGCAATTATTCTCCTGGTAATAGGTTGGATTGTTGCAACAATCATTTCCAAAGTTATCCAAAAAGTTGCAACCCTAGCCCTCAAAACAATAAACAAAGATGAGGATGAAAATAGTAATGACTCATTATCACAGGTTACATCCTCAAAAGGTTCTGCTAATTTAATTAGTACCGTCATCAAATGGTTTGTGTTCTTATTCTTTGTCATGGCAGCTGTAAATGCATTAGAATTCGAACAACTCACAGTTGCAATGACCAATTTATGGTTGTGGATTCCAAATCTTTTAGCATTTGTTTTAATCGTAATACTTGGAATGCTACTTGCGAAATTTGTTGGAAAGTGGGTTGAACATGAAATTAATGAACATAACTATGGAAATCCTAAATATTTCGTTCTAGCAGTACAAGTAATCATTTATGCAATTATCTTTGCAATCGCGCTAACACAACTTGGAGTAGGTCAGAGTGTTATTACCATCCTAGTTTCAGCTTATGCTTGGAGCATTGCAGGTGGAATTGGGGCAGCAATCGCAGTTGGTTTAGGATTTGCATTAAAAGAAGTATTCCCGGCAATTATTAACTCACAATCAAAGAAACGAACAGTGCTCAAGGTAGGCCAAAAAGTCTTAATCGGTGAAGAATTGGGAACAGTTACCGCAGTTGAACTCTTGCACATAATACTAACAAATGAAAAAAATGAAAGTATAGTCATCCCTACAAAAGACCTGTCAAACAAAACTATTCGAGTCTTTGGAAATAAGCTCTAAAACTAGCCAGTTTATTTATAGTTAAATTCAAAAACCCAGATGGGTTATATGTGAAAACATGTCTAATAAAATTATGATAGTACACTGTGAATGTGGTATTTGTCGACACCAAATAGAAATTGAATGTATCAAAAAAGAATGTCAATGCTGTAGCAATTTTCATTTACGCTCAGGATAAATTTCAATAATTTTGTTTGAAAATATATTTCTAAAAAAATTTCAATAAGATTAGAAACAAAAATTTTATGGAAATTAGAAAATTTTTTAACAAAGAAATTTTAACTTATTTTAATGACTACATTAAAAATAATCGATATTGAAGGAATTGGTTCCGCTTTTGCTGCAAAACTTGTATCAATCGATATTAAAACATCAGATAATCTTTTAAAAAAAGGCAAAACACCTCAAGGCCGAAAAGAAATTGCCAAGAATGCAGGTATTTCTGAGGATTTGATTCTAAAATGGGTCCAAATGACTGACCTAATGCGAATTAGAGGTGTTGGTGCTGAATTCTCCGAACTTTTAGAAGATGCAGGAGTAAATAATGTCGTTGATCTTTCCCAAAAAAACTCTGAAAATCTACAAGAACAAATGGTAAAAATCAATGATAAAAAAAATCTTGTTCGAAGAACTCCAACCTTAAACGAAGTAAAAAAATGGATAGTACAAGCCAAAAAACTACCAAAAGAAGTAGAATATCCTACAGGGCAAGAAGTTACATCAACAGAAACATATCCTGATCTTGAAGACAAGATTGCGCAGTTGGAAGCTAAACTAGCAAAACTGTCTGCATCACCTCAGCCAAAACCTCAAGTAAAACCAGCTGAGACAAAACCAGCTCAACCAAAACCTCAAGCAAAACCAGCAGAGCCAAAAAAAGACACACTACCAAAAGGCTTTGAGAAAAAACCAGCAGAGGCGCCAAAACC
>JAOTVS010000068.1 GCA_029863275.1 Candidatus Nitrosopumilus sp. | reverse complement strand
TGCTAAAACAGTAAAGGCAAAAGCTGCTAAAACAGTAAAGGCAAAAGCTGCTAAAACAGTAAAGGCAAAAGCTGCTAAAACAGTAAAGGCAAAAGCTGCTAAAATCATAAAAACTGAAGTGATTGATCTACCAGAAACTGAATCAATAGCAATAAAAGCATAAGATTTGTTCAAAACTTATTGAGCTCTCCAAATGGGTTTTCAGAGAAAACCATTGATTTGGGGAGCCGTAGTTTTTCTTTAAAGATTTTAAAATTTGAAAATGGGTGTTTTGTTTCTGTAACTGAAGGTAAATCTAAACTCGGGTCTATGGTGGTTTCATTGGCTACTGGACAAAATCCTATTACTACAACCGTAATTCCCTCTAAATCAGAATCACTTTTTCTAAAACTAGTCGCTGAAAGAATTAGTACTAGGATGCAGGGAATAGCCATTGTTTCTACCTTTGTTCAAAAAGAGCTAGATACAGATACTGCAAAAGTCTTAATGACAGAAATTATTGAGATCATTCAAAATTGAGCGATTTACGTAATTATATTTCATTAATTAAAAAAAGTGGAGATTTGAAAATTGTAAAATCCCCAGTTTCAACAAAATATGAGATTGCAGGGATTACGGCAAAAGTTGATGGTTCTTTTGCAGTATTGTTTGAAAATATAAGGGAAAGTGATTTTAACCTAATATCAAATCTTGTGGGAACTCGAAAAAGATTTTCCCAGGCAATTGGAAGTAGTGAAACAAAAATACATGAAAAAGTAATCTCGGCAATTAAAAATGCTAAAAAACCAAAAGTTGTTTCTTCTGGAAAATTTATGGAAAATAAATCAAGAAACATATTATCTATGCCTATAGTAACTCACTTTGAGAAAGAATCAGGTCCATTCATTACCTCTTCAATTGCATATGTAAAGAATCCCGAAACCGGAAAACAAAACTCTTCATTTCATAGGATGATGCCAATTGATAAAACACATTTTTCAATTAGGATGGTTGAGGGAAGACACCTTCATAGATGTTTTACTCATGCAAAAGAACATGGTGAGGATCTTAAAATTGCAATTACAGTTGGGGTACATCCTGCAATATCTATTGCTGGTGCTTATCAAGCTAAATGGGGATACGATGAAATTGATATTGCAAATTCTCTACTGGGAGGGAAATTAACTGTATTCAAACTTCCATTTACTGGATTAAAAGTTCCATCAGGAACTGAGATTGTTATGGAAGGAAAAATTCTTCAAGATAAAACCCATCCTGAATGGATGGTAGAAATGCTGCAGACATATGATCACAAACGAAAACAACCTGTTTTTGAATTAGAAAATCTTTACTTTAGAAATAACCCAATATTTCATGATGTGTTATCGGGTTTCTCTGAACACCGATTATTAATGGGTATGCCAATTGAATCAAAACTAAATGGAGAAATAAAGAAAGCATATCCACAAACAACAAAAGTTTCAATGAGTAACGGTGGATGCAATTGGTTACATGCAGTGGTTCAGATAAAAAAGAAAAATGAATCAGACACTAAAAAAATTATTAAAAAAACATTTCAATCACATCGTTCTCTCAAGCAGGTAACAGTTGTTGATGAGGATATTGATCCCACTAATGCAGAAGCTGTGGAATATGCAATGGCTACAAGATTTCAGGCTGACAAAGATTTGATAATTCTGACTAAAGTAAGAGGATCTAGCCTTGATCCGTCAAGTGATCAAAAGAAATTGCAGACTGCTAAAATGGGCATAGATGCTACCAAACCCCTATCAAAACGACCAGAGGGATTTGAACTAGCCAAAATTCCAAAAATCGATAAAATCAAACTTGATAATTATCTAAAATAGAAACAATCATTCCGAAACTAATTAAATCAGATTAATTTTAACAAAGTACTTGGCAAACAAATCTGAGAGCTATTTTAAAGATTATCTAAAAAATATTACAAATGAACAGCTAATTCAATTCTATGATGAATTAGAGTGGACACCGTTTCCTGTACTAGTCCTAAAAGAATACCAAGACAGATTTAATGCTAAAAATAAAAAAGAAGTTATTCAAAAATTAAAAAATCATGCCGAAATTGCTAAAGAAAAAACCCAAGAATTGCGCACATTTGCAAAAAATCGTGGCTCAAAAGTTACTTCAAAACTGAAAACTAGAGGTAAAAAATTATCTAAATCAATTAGTGAATCAACAATGATTTCTTCTGAGAAAAATCTTAGAATTTTAGAAAAATTAGGGGAATTAAATAAAAAAGGTATTATTACAAACAAAGAATTTAATGAAAAGAAAAAAGAACTATTAAAGAGAATTTAACATGTCATCCCAAAATACACCTTTAGAGAAAAATCCTGCAGACTCTCATGCCGAAGTAATTGTTAGAATGTTTCCTTCTGATGCAAACCCAGCTGGAAATGTATTTGGAGGAGAAATTCTAAAACATATTGATATGGTAGCAGGTATTGTTGCTCAAAGACATTCACAATCAAATGCAGTAACTGTTAGTATGGATAGTGTAAATTTTATCAAACCAGTATTTGTAGGAAATGTTTTAAAACTAAATGCAAGAATTAATTACGTTCACAACTCATCAATGGAAATTGAGGTAAAAGCAGAAGCAGAAGACATTGTAACTGGAATTAGAACTGTTACTGGCACTGCATTTGTAACTTTTGTAGCACTGGACAAAAGTGGAAGGCCATCTCATGTTCCTAGACTGGCTCTAAAAACTGATGAGGATAGAAAGAAATTTGAAGAAGGAAAAATTCGAATGGAAGAGAGATTAAAAAATCGTAAAAAATCAGACTAGATTTTATGGATCAGTTTAAGAGTGCGAATGTTTTCTAATTATTAATGTCAAATGACGCAAAATCAAATGAGTGGGATTCACTTTGGCAAGAGTATACCAAATCTCTTGAAAATTGGAAAACCCTTTTTGAACAAGTCCAAAATGCAAATAAAGACATGCAGGCCAAATTTAATGAAGTATGGGAAAAAGCCACCAAAGAATCTAGCTTTGACACTATGAAGGCATTTGGAGAAAACTGGCAAAATGCCTTGGGAAGTACAGGAATGAATTCTTTTAAGGAATTCAGTGAAACATGGCAAAAAGCTTTGAGCCAACAAGGAACTGATGCATTCAAGAATTTTGCCGAAAACTGGCAAAAAAATCTACTAGGCTCAGGAATGCAACAAATGGAGGCCTATGGTGAAATGATGAAAAAATTTGCAGAGACTTGGTCCTCAATGTGGCCTGTAAAATCAAAATAATAAACAGGACAATTTCTTTTCTTTATACATACGCTTAAGTTTAAAATTATTTAACAAGATTTGTGGATATTTATTCAAGAAAACTTCCAATAATTATTATAATTATTCTTGTTTGTATACTTGCATTTCAGGTAATGAATAATAATTCCAATAGACCAACGATAGATTCTGAAACCTGTGAGATATACATTGAAGATTCTCAATTTGGCGGAAAAAAATACCTAGGTGAATATGATCAAAAATGTTTGGATTTTAAAAGTCTAAATCCGTAAAAAATAGAAAGTAAAAAAATATTGAAATTAACCTTTAGAATTTATTTTTTCTTGATTTTTTAATTCGAAAAATTTTGACGTAATAAAAATAAAAATTCCAACTGATATAAAAAATTCAAAAATTTCGCTACCTGGGTGTTTAAACAAATATACATTTAATTCTTCAGAATATTTATGGACTTGAAAGAGTAAACTTTCATAAAAAATTAATGCTAAAATAAAATAAGACATTACGTATCCCTGAGGTGTAAAAACTTTTATGAAAATTTTTTCTTTTAATTTATCCAAACTTGTAAAAACCGCCCACAAAATAAACACGACTAGTGGTACAACCAAAGTTAAATAGTGCAAAACCATCGGCTTTAAAAAATTATGAATATTTGTTTCATCTTGTAAATTATCTTTAAAATACTCTGAGGTGTCAATTGAGAAAATTCTTTGACCCCAACTAATTTCTTCAAATGCAATAAGAAAAAATGCAATGGAAAAAAGGAAATAAATTAATGCAAAAAGATTTTTCTTTTGCTTGATAATCCTTATACCAATTAATATCGAAAAAAGAAAAGACATAAAGTAAAAAATGGCGGTGGAAACTTCTACAGGTCCATCTTCTTTTGCCAAATTTATGAAAATATCATTTTGGGGTCCAAAAATGATTCTATTCAAAATTATAAGGAAAATAAAAACTAGTGGAAAAAAGAAAATAACTGTCTTTAGGAATTTTTTAGGATCAAAAATGGTATATTTTGGTTTAAATTTCATTTAATATTTTTAGGGATTTTTGAACTTAAGATCTATGTAGATTAATTTGAACAATTTTTGGAAATTAAAAGAAAAAAGAATCTAAAAATTTATTTTCTAAAACTCCCCCTGGAAAATTGAACCTAAATTTGAAAAACAAATTTAATAAATCCCTTTAGAATTAATAACACCATTTAAAATAAAATATTTAGGTGTTTAGAGATTCAAAGTCAGTGTTTTATTGAATTATCTGGTTTCAATGATCTAGCCAGATTGGTTTGTGCCTTTAGAGAATATCCTCTCCGAGTTTATTCTCATGAGTATAATGGAACTCGTGTATTTTCTAGCAGCTTGACCTTGGCAAACACCTTGCTGTTATTTTACACACCTATGACAAAATTTGGAAGATATATTTCATATAACGCAACTGGTGGAAAGGAATATTGTGATGTGGTTGAATCTGCAAAAGCTATTTCAACATATGCTCCAATAATCCATCTTGAGTCTGAAATTTCATCACTTACAACTGAAACTGAAAAAATATCAGATAAATTTCACCCCATAAGGATAAAAGATTTGGGAAGTTTGGCAAGATTAACATATGATCCTGAATTCCCAGATGAGGCAAATCTTGCATTATATGCTATTCCACATAACAATTCTTGGGTATTAGGATATTTGACATCCTTATCAATGGACAATGTTTTTTACCAGTTCAATTATGTAGAATTAAATTCAGAACCTATGAAACCATTTGTAAAATATCAGGGAAATGATAGCAATGAACCAGAACTTTCTGATACTTTTGGCCATGGATTTTCATATCTTCCTATTATCAAAATTAAAAATGAACATTCAATTTTTGGCTTAAAATAATTATTTATCAATCCAACTAGTTAATATTTTGATCTTGTCTCTTGAATCTTCTAAAATTTGTATTAAAATGGGAAGATAAATTTTACAAGCATCCAATATCTTAACATCGTCATAATTTTTTATTTCTAAAAATGAGGAGACTAAAACTTGATTTTCATATACTTTGGGTTCGTTATTTTCTTTTCTTTTCTGATTAATTATTTCCAAAAATAGCGGAGTTTGTCTTTTTATCTCTATTTTTAACTCCTCTTTTGATCTTATCTTACCTTCAGCTAATCCAACATGAATTGATTGAAAAATATCTTTTTGATAGATTTGGTTGGGACAAATTTTTATGACAATTGTAGGAAGCTGTTTATTTTTTTTTATAAACCAAATTAATTTTTTAATAAAATCAGGATATAAACTTGCATGTTGACTTTTAAAATTTTTCTTAAACCAGGATAAAAACTTCAAAGCCAATTGATCATTTTTCTCAAAAGCTTTTTGCTCAAATTTTTCCATAGTACAATACCCTGATATAAATAACCCAAAATCTCTACTTGCTTCTTCAAATATTTTATCATAAACATAAATTATGGATTTAAGGTACGCCCTAACAAAATAATCTGTATAATGAGGATCAGGATTAAATTTTTCAATTTGTTTTAGATAAAATTCACAATCTTTTATTTTTCCTTCAACACTCATTTTTGTGTTTCGGAATTATTTTTTGCATACTTTGATCTAGCCTTTAAATTCAGAGCTAATTCTTTAAAAATCTCATTTACACTAACATTTACGAGATTAATTGTGGCATTTTCACTTACAATTTGCTTCTCAAATTTTTCCTTTATTGCAAAAGATACTGATGACCAATGAAGAATTCCCTTTAGTTGTTCCTCTATAGTTGCACTGGTAGTTGGGAAATTAGATGGAGAAAAGACGATTCCATTTGTCCACTGCATGGTTGGTATACCACCACCTGATGACCTTGTGCTAAATGCTATTTGTTTTACCCAGTCATCAAAATCATA
>JAOTVS010000067.1 GCA_029863275.1 Candidatus Nitrosopumilus sp. | reverse complement strand
AACAAAGATTACATTTACCAAATCATTGTTACTTCTTTTAGTAACAGTATCCCTACTTGCACCGTGAAAATTTTGAAGATGTGATTTTCTTGTTTTGATCCCATATTGACGGCACAATCTACAAAAATAGGTAACCTGTCTTTGATCCTTGGGTTTGCCATGATTCTCAAAAACAGCGAGTTGTTGCACAGTGATTTTAGATATTATTATTATATTAATTTTGTCCCATATATGACATTATGTCAGCAATATAGAAAATATGCAAAATATTTTTATAATGTAATAGATATTACATACCTCAGTGAAATAACATGTGGTTTGATAACCAATTCGCATAACTATATCCTAAAATCAAAAATTGATCTTTTATGTGCCGATAAGGACAAGGAAACCATCACTAACATCATATAAAAAACTGCAAACACCGGTGAAAAAGGAGATGAAATTGTTTTTAGTTATAAAATTGATAAATTAGTTTAGATCGTGATGCCAAAATTGATGAAGACGCATTATAGAATTGAAATAAAGTCATATCCAGATTCATTCAATCGATTTATCAGCTGAAAGTAGGTTTCAAAATTATTTTTAAGGAAGAATAAAAAGTGTAACTGAGAAATAGAATTCGTGAGAAGCACAATAATTTTAATTCTAATTTTTAGTGTGGTTATTTTAAAATCTGCATTTGCGTATCATGAGGTACGAGAAGAATTAGAAATATCTCAAATGACTGGCATTTTCAACTCCCAAATGGATTGGATAATGTTTCCACTTGTAGGGGAAGAATATCATTTACAAGTTGTTTTGCGTGATAAGTCACAATATGAAAACGCTAATGTAACTGTTGGATATGGGTTTAATCTTGTAGAGCGAATACCAAACAAATTATCATCGGATTCAAAAACACCGTTTATGGGCTTTAAGAGCACACACTCTACGTCTGCTAGCAGAGACTCTAAAACAATTCAGACAAACCAATACAAGTTTCCAATCATTGTAAACTTTACAATAACATTTGAAAAACCTGGACCCCATTCCTATTCATATTTTGACCACATGATAGAATCAGGTGGAAGTTCGAGTTCATCAGGCGGAGGACTATTTGTTGTTTCAAAGTATAGTAAGGCTATGGAAAATGATGGAGTATGTAAAAATCCAAATCTTATTCCTTTGGCAAAACATGATTTCTCGACTCTTGTCTGTGTTACATCAGAAACACACCATAAACTGATAACTCGAGGTTGGGCGCCACTTCCAGGATAAATTATTTTTTGAAAATGTATGAATTAAGAATATTGAAACACAGAACAAATAGAAGGAAACCTAATAAAATAAATGTAGAATTTAATTTTGAGAGATAAAAATGTTAAAAAAAATTATTTCCATATCAATAGTTTTACTGATAATTTCGATAATGCCTTCGTCTTTTGCCTGGGGTGGTTTGATGGCAATGGATGCAGATAGAAGGAATGTGGAGCATGGTGAAATTATCACATATGAAGGATATCTTTATGGAGAAGTACCTATTGCAGGTGAAATTATCTCTATAACTGTATCTGAGAAAAAGACAAAGAATATCGTTTTAGAAATAAATACATTTCCAGATTCAAAATCCGTAGAATATTTTGAAAATACTGCATGGCCGTTTACATTTCAGGTAGGTACTTCATACAAAGAATTTGCTAAAGAAATGACATATGTTGTCGAAGCAAAATATGATAATAAGTCCACAAAATTAGAATTTTTTATCCAACCGGAACCAGAGCAAACTTGTTTAGAAATATTGGGAAATAATCCAGTCTTGGTTTTGACAGATAAGGAAAAGTATAGTCAAGGAGATATCATTAACGTATTCGGTTGCCTTTCAAAGGAAGCATTTACCAAAGGAATCAATATTAGAGTTTATGATCCAGAAGGAAATATTATTGGCACTAGTTCCTTGGTGCCAAATTCTGATAGAACATTTTCAGAAGAATTCATTATTAATGAGAAATTTGGACTGAATGGAACATATATTGCTGAGGTTGATGCAGGTGGATTGTACTCATCTACAAAATCATTTGTTGTTCCTGAATTTGGATCAATTGCAATTATTATTTTTGGAATCGCTACCAGCGCAGTACTAATCAAAATGAGATTCATCACCTCATCTAGTGATTTGAAATGATTTAAAATTTAAAATTTACGAGACGGTAAAAAAAATACATACTATGGATTTAACAATTCCACGATTGAAGAAATCAAGGAATGAGAATTAAAACATGAAGCTTGGTAATTATCTTTATTTGAAATCGGAGGTTGGATTGCTTTGAAGTGTTTATCTATTTCTCAGCCCTTTGCTGATTTGATTATTTCAGGTAAAAAAAGTATTGAGTTAAGAACTTGGAATACAAGTTTTCGCGGAGAATTTCTAATACATGCACCAATTAAAATTCGAACTCAAGACTGCAAGAGGCTAAAAATTACCAAAAAACTGGTTACCGGCGCTATTGTTGGCAAAGCTGTCCTTTATGATGTAAAAAAATATAATTCATCAATGGAGATTAAGAAAGACCAAAAATTTCATTTAGCTGCCAAAGATGTTTATAATAAAAAATATGGGTTCATGTTAAAAAATACACGACCATTTAGAATTCCAATTCCTTGGAAAGGTCAGTTAAGATTTTTCGAAGTAAAACTACCAAAAACTATAGTCAAAAATACGGAAATCGTCAGCGATATTATTGATGAAGAATTTAGATATCAGTGGATTGGACATCATTAAAAATTTAAAATTACTTGTTTTTATTTCCAAAATTACTATGCATTGATAAAGTATTATCACAAAATAAAACTAATGATTGAAGAATTATTTGAAAAAGAAAAGAGAAAACTAACTCCTGAGAAAGGATTTAATTTAGTTGGGATAGATTATTTTGAAAATCCTGAAGGTCAATTATACCTAATTGAAAATTTTGAAATGTATCAAGATGCACTTGATGCGAAAAAAAATAGAAAAAACCAGGAAGAATTTTTTATTTTGTATAAAGGATCAGGAGGGGAATTTTTAACTCGTTAAATTAAAATAAATATCACAACTTTATTTTACAAACTGTTTTATCATCAGGTAAATTGGTTAATAATTTATGAAAAATGACACCAATGATTTGATTGATAATCTATATGATAAAGAATCAATATCCACCAGTAATTACCAGATGAATCATAGCGTTCGGAAAAGTCCAAGTGCAAAATACAAGATTTATGATGAACAGGAATTTGCTCGAGGAAGAGAAGTTCTTGGAAATCTAATTGTCCAAGGAATGAAAGCCTCAGGTGGAACTGATATTGATTGGTTAATTGAGCATAATGGAGGTTTTGTTATTTTAGAATTCAAGGGATTTCATAATGATAAAATCAACATACCTATGGGACAAATGATTGCCTATGAAAAACTACATGAAAAATTAAATCAATCCACAAAATGTTACTTGTATTTTATTGGATGTGATGATATTGACTTCTCAAATCCTGATTCAAAGGTCTGGGTCTTTGAGATGAAACAATGGAAATTAGGTTCAATCCCAAAAAATACTAGTGATATTTATGGAGATACACAAGTAAAACAAAACAAGTTCATTGTTTATCGCGAATATCTAGAAGAAATCAGTGTGGAGGAGTTAAGAAAAGTTATTGATAGTCACTGGGAAGAATTTGAATGATTATCCTCTAAATGAAATTGTATATGTTGCCTTTTCTGAGTTAGTCTCAGCCTTTATTGTAAATGTTCCAGTCTTTTCCCATCCAGAACCTCCAGCAAAAGTCAAAGTATTGAATTGGCCATCATTTTTTACAGTTATTTGATCTGACCATACCACGTCATCATCTGAATTTTCAATTGATATAGTAACTTTGTTTCCCGAAGGAAGATTTGATTTTCCACTGATAGAAATAATATCGCCCTTTTTGTAAGATGGTGAATCTGCATTTATAGAAAATGAGTTTGAAGTACTCGATGTTTGATTTGGCTGGTTATTGTTTGAACCCATATTTGAAATTCCGCCTAAAGAGACTGCAGCAATAATAATTATTGCCAATACTGCAATACCACCTCCAACCATGATCATTGTATTTTTTGAATTTGATTTTGCAGTCTTTGGGGTTTGTGACCATATTTGAGTTGTTTGAGAGTTTGAAGGAGTCTGTGGAATTACAACATCTGCAACTGGTTGTTTAGGAGTTTCTGAAATTATTTTTTCAACGGGAGGTTTTGGCCTCAAGTATTTCTCTACTAATTTACTGACATAATTTCTTTCAAAATTACTTATTACCTCATTATTTTGGGCTGCTCTTAGAATCTGTACTAGTATTCGTTTATCTCCTAATTCTTTGTCTAATAGAACTTGAACATCATCCACGATAGAATCAGTCATACTTGAGTTATTCTTCTACGAGATTGTTTATGAAGTTACCGAGCTTAAGATTAGTAAACCCAGGGAAAAATGATTCTTTTCTCCTAAATTACATCTTAAATGAGAGTCCAGTATGTGAGATAAATGGTCTTGTGTATATTTCAAGAATGGAAATTTATTGTAAATTTATTTTTTTGGCTTGAATAATTACAGTTCGAATATAGTCTTTAGCAGTAGAATCGGCAACTCCCATTTGTTTTGCTCGTAGATAAAGATCAGTCTCTTGTGGATTATTCAGATAATATTTCAAAAGATAGTTTAGTCTATGAGATCGCTTTTCATCACTTTTCATAAATATTATTTTTAATTTGTACTAAAAAGGTTCAGAGGATAATGAAATAACCAAGACCTTAATGTATCATAAATTTTCCATTAAAACATATGATCTTTTTTAAATAATAGTGATTTAGGAATGCAAATGAAACGAATTGAGGCAACTATACAAGTCGATAAAGTAGGTGCAGTTTCTGATGCAATTAAAGACAAAGTTGGAGGTTACACCATTTTAGAAGGAAATGGACGTGGCTCCGGAAAAAGACAAACTATGAGATCTGGACGAGGTACAGGTACTTTTGAGTCAGAATACAACAAGGTATCAACAATCAGCACCATAGTAGAAGACTCCAAAGTCGAAACAGTAGTATCTGCAATCTCAGATGCAGCCTTTACTGGAAAGAGTGGAGACGGAATTATATGCATAGAAAATGTAGAGGATGTTGTTAATATCGCATCAAAAAAGAGAGGAAACGAAGCCCTCTAATTATTTTATTTTTAAAAAAAATAAAGATTATTGATTTTACAATAATCTAAACTAGCCAATTTCAACTATATCTTTATCATTATTAGAAGAGACCACAAATTTGAAAAATTCATAATATTAAAACCAGATGCCAAGTAATGTCTTTTATTTAGATAAGATCTATAATCATTTAGATAAAAAAGATGAAGGATAAAGTTCTCAGTGATTTTTTTAAACAAAAATTAGATCAGATTATTTCTGAAAAAGAAATTAGATTTGCAGGGTTTGTAAATATCAAAGGTGATTTGGTGGAAGGTAAATATCAAGATGGTTTGGTGCCATTTGAAAATGATGAGGAGCAAAAGAGTATTTTTCGAGAACTAGCATTGAGAATTTCAACTAGAAAAAATTTTGACTATGCAATGGGAGCCGTAAAATATTCTGCATCAAGAAGAGAGAAATTAGTTATGATGAGTTTTCCTTTAAAAGATATGATTCTGTTGATTACCGCAGAACCAAATGTGAATTTGGATAGATTAGCTTACAAGATAATCCAGATTCTTGGAAAAGACTGGAGTGAATTCTTTGGTGAATAGGTTTAAAATTGTATCTTTAATTGCAAAGCAAGAAATTCTATTCTTGACCTTCAATTCCCATTAGAGTTAATGTTGATCTTATCTTAGGGATCTTCCTAATTTTCCAAGTAATAATCTCACGAAGTTTTTCAACTTGTTCTGATGTTACTTTTGCTAAAATATCATAGGCACCAAAGGTACCATGTACCTCACTTACTCCATCAATTGATTTTAATTCATAAATTACAGATTCTTCAGAACCTAATTCACAGTTTATTAGAACATATCCGGTTGCCATTTTATTTTTTTATTCCCAATGCCATAACCTAAATTTAAACTGGAAATATATAAGTAATAATAATATTTTTTTAAATATTTCTTAGAAAATTTCTGAAATTAATTAAAATATTTTCATATTAAGAAAAAAGTTTTTAATTGTACAAACTTATTTTTTATTCGATTTC
>JAOTVS010000066.1 GCA_029863275.1 Candidatus Nitrosopumilus sp. | reverse complement strand
TTGTGGTATGCCTTTTTTTATTAATATTAGTGATGTTTAAATCCAGATATCTTTGATCTTGGCTAGTACACCTCTTGAAAATATCTTTGGTAATAATTGCAGTAATGTTTGGAGTGTCATTAACCTTTTCTATTGTTGGACTGATTACTTTTGATCTTAGTGTACAAGAGATAAAGAAGTTACTAGGTTCTAGAAATGAGGGATTTGCATTTAACATGATGCAAGGTCTGGACAAGCATACTGAAAAAAGAATTACTGGATTTCAAGATTTAACCAATCTTAGCTTAATTCATGCTGCATTAATTAATTCTAATGAGGATTTTAAAAAAATTCTAGATATCAAAGAATATTTGAATATCAAAGATAAAGACATTGAATTTTCTGAAACAACTCCTTTTATTGGAAGTGATGTAGATGAAGCCCTTACTGGTGAGCTAAGAGACATAATTGAATTTTATCGTGATGAATACAACTATGATGTCGTAGAAGAATTATTTGTTACAAATGCTCATGGGGCAAATGTAGCGTTAGCTACAGGCACTTCAGATTATTCTCATAGTGATGAGGAATGGTGGCAAATAGCAAATAGTACTGGACAGTATTTAGGAAAATTGGAATTTAATGAAATTTATGATGGTTATTCAATAGACTTTGCCTTTAGAGTAAATGATGAGAATGGAAATATTCTTGGCATCTTGCGAGTCTTAATTTCTTTGGAAGATATCCTCAGTGAGTTTAGTGAAGAGGCAAATGTAATTTCAATTCCAGGAAGAACAGTTTTGTTACTGGATGCTGAAGGATACTCTATTTTTTCAGATGAGAAAATTCTAAAATCAAATTCTACAGTTCCATTTTTTGCAAAAATATCTCAAGAGCATGATTCAGGATATATTGAAATTGAAGATATTGTAGATGATTTGCAGTTAATTTCCTATGCGCACTCAACTGGGTACAAGACCTTTGAAGGATTTGGATGGACAGTATTAGTTAAACAAGACAGCTCATCAATAGTTCAAGAGTTTGTGGAATTACGAGATTCCATATTATTAGCCTCAATTTTAGGAATGATTGCATCTGTCATAGGCGGAGTTTTCATAGCCAGCACCATTTCAGCACCCATTAAAAGATTAACAAAAGCTGCAAATTCAATATCCCGTGGGAATTTTGATGTCCACATTAAAAAAAGCAAGATTGATGAAATCAAAACTATTGGAAATTCACTTGAAAGGATGGCAATCAAATTAAAAAAATTAATTGAAACTGAAAAACAACTTGCTGAATTACATGTAAAAATTAAAAATGAACGACTAGCAGCAATAGGCGAGCTTGCAGCTAGCATGGCCCATGATATGAAAAACCCACTTGGAATAATAAAGAGTTCAGCAGAAATTTTACAAAAAAATAAACACGGTGGAGAATTAAATGAAGTGGTAAATAGAATGAATCGTGCAATAGATAGAATGTCGCATCAGATTAACGATGTTTTGAATTATGTGAGAATTACGCCATTAGAGATGACATCAGTTGAAGTTATAAAATTGTTAGAGACTGCAAAAAATTCCTTGACAATTCCAACTGAAATTTTGTTTAGTATAACTGGTCCAGACTTTAAAATAAAAGGAGATGCTCCAAAATTAGAAATTGTTTTTATCAATATTTTCTTAAATGCAATTCAATCAATAGGGAACAAGAAAGGAAAAATAGAGTGTAAAATTAGTAAAGAGGGTTCCAATGTACGTATAGAAATTATAGATTCTGGTTCGGGCATCCCTGAAAAAATATTACCAAAGATCTTCGAACCTCTTATCACATCTAAGCAAAATGGAACAGGATTGGGTTTGTCAACATGTAAAAATATTATAGAGTTACACCATGGAACAATCACAGCCCAAAACAACCCCACTAGATTCACTGTTGAGTTACCAATCTTGTCTTAATTGGAACATTTATTCGAAAGTTTTATCATGTTAATCCCTTGAGTTGTAGCATGTCTTCAAAGAAAACCATTTTACTAGTTGATGATGATATCGATCTTTTGGAGAATACGGCATACCTGGTTAAGAGTTTAGGATACGATATAGTCACAGCAGAAGATGGGCACGATGCCGTGCTAAAATACAAGGATATTCACCCAGATCTCACTATTATGGATGTAAAAATGCCTAAAATGGATGGATTTGATGCTTTTTTTAAGATTAAACAGTTTGATTCAGAGGCAAAGGTTGTTCTAATCACTGCATTTTCAATGGATGAAAAAAAGCACCTAAAAGCAAAGAGCATGTCGTTAATCACGACAATAAACAAACCATATTCGTTTGAACAACTCGAAGAAGTTTTATCTAAATATGCCTAGAATATTTTTTTTCTAATTTCTTTAGTTTTTTGAATCTAATATTGTAAAATTTGATGGCCTCATCTACAAAATTGTAATACCATTTTTTCAAATCTAAATCATCTTGAAGAATTTTAGTCCATTGTTTTATCTCCAATGATGAACTTTTTCCAGATGATCGAAATCGTGAAGGAATAAGTAAGTTAGTATAAAACCAAATTGATATTTGATTTGTAAGTTCTTCTTCTTCTATTTGTTCGTAATTATTTTGATATTTCACATTCAAATAAGTCATCAATTCGTAAACAGGGAAATTTGAAATCTTTGCAATCTGAATGTTGTCCATAAACAAACCGGCTGCTAAATTCTTCAGTCTATACACTTCAATTCCTATATTGGATTTCAAGTATGCCCATTTTCCAAAGACCATTGGTAAAATTTTTGCATATTTTTCTGCCATTTTATCAATTTGTTTATCGGATAAATCTAGGACATCTAAACAATACAAAATTCCATGCAATGACAGTCTGTACTGATCTGCAGGAGCTTTTGCATAACTTTTTCCATCCTTTACAACCAATCCCATCTCTAATAATCCAATGGTGTGTTTTCCTCTTGCCATTCTACCGACTAGTAGTCGCCTGTATTCCTTTTCTTTGGTTCGGATTCCTGATGAATCATCAAGATGAGTTTTTGCCATTCCCCAAGTAGTCAATGTTCCATTCAGAGCTAAAATTTCAAGCATTCTTTGGACATTTTCATGATGTTTTTTACCTAATTTTTTTCTAAAAGAATAACTTCCAAAAAGCCTGTGCGAATTGGGCCTAGTGTACATTTTGTATGCATGTAAATTACCATAAGAGGGTTTATTTTCTTCAGATGGCATGCCACAGATTGTAGGGTAATGTGAGATAATAACTTCACTAATTAATCATACAAGAGTTTTGGTTACATTAATTCAAATTTCATCTATTTTTTGTAAAATTTGGATAGACGCTAAGGTTTTTTATAAATAAAAAAGGCATACCACAAAATGGAGTCTATTGACAAATATTTGCTAATTGATTAATCCTTGTGCAGCATACATGTATGTGCAAAAACAAGTCCAAGAAAACCCGATTGTATTCATCGATAGGAAGTGAGGCCAAAAACCCTCTTCCTCTCAATGAACCAAACAATCACTTTGAGATAATCAGTAGTATTTTATTTTGGAAGAAAGTAAGGTGAACAAATAAAATGAAAAACTTGTATTTCTTACTCACAGCAGTCCTAGCAGTTTCATTGCTTTCAGGTACGGTAGTAATGTCTTATGGTGCATTCAATCTTATTCCATCCCCAAAAGAGCAGACAGAGTTAGGAATTACCTCAGCAAATGTAGTCTGTAAAACTGGATTGTCCCTTATTATCCGTGCAGATTCTGAAACCCCTGCATGTGTTAAATCCTCATCATCTGAAAAACTAATTCAAAAAGGATGGGCCATAAACCTCTCAACCTTGCTTGAGAAAAATCCTAACTTATCCAGTATAGGGCAAGTGAAAACTCTACAAGTTGTGCCATTGTATAAAGATGAGGGAATTCAACAAACAAAACCAAATATTATTTTAAATTACAACTTTGTTTTTGAGGCATGTGCAAAATCTAGCCTGATTAGGTCACCTGAAATACTGATTACTACTGACAGTGAAACAAAGACTGTAAAATTATCACAACAAATAGCCCCCAAATCTTGTCAGATAAGCTCGACTGTCATCAAAGCAACTGATGTAAATTCCATCAAAGCAAACTTGGTTAAAAAAACCGATTTGTCATTAATGGTAGGCCAGTTGGAATTACGAGTAAGCGAGTTAAAAGAAAAACTTGCAACTGAAAAGAAATATCTATCTACCATATCAAGTCAGGGATTAACACCAGAGAATTTCCAGAAAAAAATTTCAGAGACAACTGATAAGATAATTACACTAAGAAATGAGTTAAACCTAGCCAAAGCAGAACTTCAAAAAAATCAGTATTCTTTACTTTTAGGCTCAAAATTACCTGAACCCATCAAAGTACCTCTGGAAAATAAGATTGTGATGCCCTTTGTAAATAACACAAAGGTAAATATCCCACATGTAAATACGATTGAAATTATTAAGAAATATTCAGACGCAGGTCGTCTAAAGACAGATGCCATTGTCTCATCATATAATTTTGTTTTTGAAGTGTGCGCAGGTACTGAACAAATTCAATATCCTGAAATACTTGTAAAATCAGATTCAGAGATTAAATCTATAAAGTTAAGTGAGTCCTTAGATCCAAAATTATGTCAAACCACCAGTACTGTCATTAAGGCTGCAGATACTAAAACTATTGAAGGGGCAATAGTGGCAATTGGTGAAATTCCCAACCAGATAAAAGCATTAGAACTCAAAGTTGAATCTCTAAAAGAACAACTATCTATCAATAAACAGGCATTAGGGGATCTTGTAACACAAAAACCTGTCCCAGATGATTTGAGCAAAAAAGTAAGTGAACTTACTACCAAAGTAGTACAGCAACGAGACGAATTGAATCAAGCAAGAGAGGAATTAATCAATCTAAAGTACCTGGTAACTGAGTAGGAAAAATTTTCTGCAACTAAGGTATAAGATAACAAAATATTTGAAATTTCAAATATAGTTACAGTTTTTTGGTTTTTAGCATCTATGGAAGGCATGCCACAAAGCTTTGGTCATGAACATATAACTCTAGATTTATCTAGTTTCATGAATCAATTAATTTTAGACTCTAGACCTCCAGGATTTCAAAAAAATCAATTAGTTCCCGTTAATGAACAGGAGAAAACAGAAATTAAATTAGTTTCAAGGCAGAGCATCTGTGCAATGGATGTTATGGGTTTGTCTTGGATTTTCCAAACAGAAGAAGAATTATTAGAATCCTTCAAGTAATTGATTCTAAAAAATATTGCCTAAACTACTAAAGTTTTAATTTTACTTTTTCTGTTTAGTATTATCCAACACCTAAATAATATAATATTAAAAAAATGAAAACTTAGACAATAATTTGCTTTGGTAGTTTATCTAATGCCCAATTAAGCAACATACTTTTTTGATGTGCCCATCTATAATGAGAAGAAGAATGCTTTTTGTTTGCAGCCAGTTCAGGGTATGAGCAAAATACACAATAGTCAGTTGTTTCAGTCAGATGCTCAATTATTTGTTCTCTATGTTTGGCAAGATGAATTAACCAAGAAGTTTTGTCTGCAGTGATCTGTCTTTCATTATCACAATAAGGACAAGTGCTTGATAGATAGGCCAATTTATTTATCAATTTATGTTCACCCTTTTTGAATAATAAACAAATTGAAAGTTGATAAAAGTCTGAATATAGTCAACTATTAACTGATTTAATAATTAATTTCAAAAAAGACCCCTTGAAGAAAAAAGAATGATAGAAACTTTCCCTGTAATTCTATGTTATTTAGAACATATAATCTATAATTTCATAAATGGCAAGAAAAAATTATATGATAAAACAAGATCTTTAAATCAATGCAGGATCTTGTAGAGAATACAAATAATCAGAGGATGTTAAATAATGAAAGTTGAAATTGTACAATCCGAAAGTAAATCTGAACTTGACAATCTGATAAATTCCTGTATTCAAGATCGTGATGTTGAGGACATTAAATTATCAGCGACTTTACTTGCAGATAACAAAATACAGTATACTGCCTTGATTATGCTAAAAAACTAAAAGACTTTTGTAGATTTTCAAAGATAAAATTCTAGTTTTGTGTTTTCATATTACTACAGTTCTAACAATGTTCCAAAATTAACAATAGATATTCTAAGAAAATTATGGGGTTTTGTAGGTGGAATACAAGCTTCCATATTGTTGGAATTTTGCATCCCTGATTTCATTTCTCAACTGAACTATTTTTCCTGCTAACTCAGCTAATTTTTGCTCATAGTCTTCAGGTTTTTCAGATTGGACTAAAAGTTTGCTCAATTGATCTTGGTAAGATCTTTGTTCTTCTGATAGTTTTACAATGACTGCATCTAATTCGGTAATCTTCATCGAGGTG
>JAOTVS010000003.1 GCA_029863275.1 Candidatus Nitrosopumilus sp. | reverse complement strand
TGAAATTTTTATTAATAGACGAGGTTTACAACCAATGAATTGTCTGAATCTGAAAATCTTCTAAATAAACTTCTTGAACAGAAACCGGAATTAACTAGATCAAATGTTGAAGAATTGATAAAACAGAAAAAAGAAAAAATTGGAGCAGGATACCTCACTGATCAAGGAGCAATTTTTTTGATCGCATCTGATTTTGGAATTTCACTATCTGAACCATTAAAAGTCGAAATGGGATTAAAAGATCTTTATGCTGGAGCAAAAGAAATTTCCCTTGAAACTAGAGTATTAAACATATCTCCGGCAAAACAATTTTCTAGAAAAGACGGAAGTCCATTTTATCTTAGAACAATGACAGTGTATGACAATAATTCTACAGCTAGTGTAAAGCTGTGGGATGAAAAGGCAAATATCCCTGGGATTGAAAATATCAAACCAGGTGACTTGATAAAAATTATCAAAGCATATGTAAAATCAGATCTTAATGGTGAACCCACAATCAATATTGGTTCGGGTTCAAATTTAGAAACAGTCGATAATAAAAGTGATATTCCAAATATTGATAGCATAACCAAAGATGTCAGTGAATTAAAAGAAGGTCAGAAAGATTTGGTAATATCCGGAACAATTGATGGTATGATATCAGGCATGGAATTCACAAATTCTCGTGGCCAACCTGGAAAAGCCCTTCGAATGAAGATTAAAGGAAAAGATGGAAATGCTATGAAAGTGGTTCTGTGGGGACAAGATGAATCTGCAATTCCAAATATGATTTCTCAAGATGCCAAAATCAGACTTCTTGGAGTAAAAATAAGATCTGGAAATCAGGGACTTGAAATTCATGGAAGTGAATCCACTTTAATTGAAATCGAAGGAGGGAAAGAAGCAGAACCAATTATTGCCCGGATTCTTTCAATCTCCACAAACGAAAAAGGAAACAAAATGATTTTAGGAGTTGATAAAAATAAAAAATTATTTAACATCAATGATTTTTCAAATTCTACAAATGTTTTCAATGAGGGAGATGTAATAGAGATAATGCCATCAAAGGCTTATGGAAGTTCTATTACGCTAGATAGTAATTCATTTGTCAGAAAATTAGATGAGGATACCACAATACCTTCTTTGTCTAAAATTCGAACAAAAATAAATGATGTCAAAGTTGATGAAAATTACTGTATAGAGGCAATAGTTTTAAAAGTTCCAGAAAGACGAGAGGTTCAAACAAAATCTGGTGAATCTATTGCATTGTCTGAAATGTTTGTAGAAGATGATACTGGCCAAATTTGGGTTAAAGGGTGGAGAAACCAAGCGAGATTAATTGAGAAGTGTGAATTGGGAGAAATTATTTCTATAACGGGACTTAATGCTAGAGCAGGATTAGAAGGAAGAATCGAGTTGTTCTTAACTGCTTTTTCTAAAATTACAAAGAAAAATTAAGAATCCCAAAAACCTCGCGTAATAACATATTGCCTTTCTGCCTCATAGATTTGTTTGAAAATTATTTCCTCATCAACCATATTTCTTAAAATTCTTGCAGCTGTATCAGCACCAACTCCATAACCAGATATCACCGTAACTGCTAGTTTTCCGAAATTCTCTACCAAAGAAGCTACTTTCCAGGCTCGATTAAACTTATGTAATTCTTCTGAAGTTAGTTTTTTTCCTTCATGTTTTTTTCGAATAATTTTGGGAAGGTCATAGTCTGAATAATAAGTGGAAGTAATTTGTCTTGATTTACAGTAAGGACAAATTAGGAGGTTTTTTACTTCATTTGTCTCAACTACTCGTTCCCATTTTCCACATCTAGCACAAATAAGACGATGTTTTGTTTTCGCAAGCCTAGTTTTAACTAGATCGAGTATGCCTTTATCTAGATTTATTGGGGAAGAGTAATATTTTGTAGTGTGATCTAAAATAGGTTCAGCCAGTTTTGAAAAATTATCAACTTCTAACCATTTAATGGATATGGTATTTTCTTTAATTTTTTGTAAAATTTTTTCAGTATTTTTTAAATCATATTTATCATGAAATAATTCTCGTAATGCTTCCTTTACCAGTGGAGTTTTAGAATATCTTTCATACAAAAATCGAGCTGACTTTTTTTCATAAACTGCTCCTCTTCTCACTACACCAAATTTTTTTGCAACACACCATGTTTTCCAATTTACGTTATGTGTTCCTTTCAAAGACGCCGTAACCATCGAATAAAGGTCATAATCGTCTTTAATGACTTCAAGAAATAGTTTTTCTGAAATTCTAGTTCGTGAAGATAAAACAATTCTGTATCCGTCAGATTGTGTATCAACTACAAATCCAAGGATTGAAGATAATAATGAAGAAAGTAAAGTGGATAATGTTGAATTAATTTTCGTCCCAAAGCAAGAGTGTACAACGATTGATCCCTGAGATTTACAAGATTCTACTACAATTGTATTAGTATTTGGAATTTCATCAAAAGGTAATTTTTCAATAGTATGATTGATTAAAATCAAGGAACCATTCTTTACTTTGGTTCTAAAATCCCCTACTTTTTCTGCTGTTTTGTAATCAATAGGTATGCTTTCTCCTTCCCAATAGGGTACAGTAATTCCTCCTCCCCTAAAGGGTTCTACATTAACACTAAAAGATTTTTCATCAACGTTGAGAATTTTCCATTGCGATCCTTTTAGAACAAAAATGTTTCCTGAATCTCCAAAATCCCCTACAAATCTTTGATCTAGTGAGCCAATTATTTTTTTTCCAACACTATCAAAAACCTTGAATTTGAGAATATCAGGAATGGTAGATAGATTTTCAAAATAATATTTAAAGGCTCCACCTTTTCTTCGAAACTTCATTTTAATCTTGTCAAAAAATATCAAATAATTTGAGTCAAGTAAATCTAAAACATTCACCAAATCTTGAAATTTTAATTTTCTAAAAGGATAGGCTTTGGTTACTATTTCATAGGCCTTAATAACAGATATTTCTCCTAATTGCATGGTCATCCCTACTAGATGATGAGCTAGTACATCAAGGGAACCATCATGGATTTCTTGTGATTCAATTGAACCTTCTTTAACTCGATTTAGGATCGCATTCGCTTCGAATTCATCATCTGTATTATTTGTAATAATTAATCCCTTTGCTGATTCATTTCTATTGTGTTTACTTCTACCAATTCTTTGTACTAGTTTTGACACTTGTCTTGGAGAACCATAATGAATTACCAATTCAACTGAACCGATATCTAGTCCTAATTCGAGTGAGGAAGTACAAACAACAATACCTTTTCTGCCTTCTCGAAGTGAAATCTCTGTGTCTTCTCGTACTTCTTTTGATAAGGAACCATGATGTAATTCGATATTTATCGAAGACTTCTCTTTAAGGATAGAGGCTAAAAATTCGGCTTCGCCTCTAGTGTTGGTAAAAAGCAGTATTGGTGAATTTAGATCTAAACCAAGAACATATTCAATAATTTTTTCAGCAACATCTGAAATCGTTCCTTCTACATATCTTATTTCTACGTCATAATCTCGAATGGATAAATCTCTTATTATCTCACATTTTCTTTTCGTTCCTACAACAAATTTTCCAGCTTCTTCAAAGTTACCTACTGTTGCAGATAATCCAATTTTAGTAAGAGGAAATTTTGAATTTATTTGTAGTCTCTCAAAGCTTAATGATAATTGAGAACCTCTTTCACTTCCAAGTAGCTCATGTACTTCATCAATAACAATCCATTCAAGATCAGATAATGCATTTAACATCTTAATTTGAGTAAGTAAAATTACCAGAGTTTCAGGAGTGGTTATTAAAACATCAGGAGGGTTTTCTGTGATTTTTCGTCTAACCTTCTGAGTGGTATCACCATGTCTAATCTCTATAGATAGATCATTGCTTTGTGCATATTGTGTAATTCTTCTAAAAACATCTCTATTTAAAGCTCGTAAAGGAGTAATGTAAAGTACCTTAATTTTCCCAGTTCTTTTTGACTTTTTCACTAGGGAGAAAATTGGAATTACAGAGCATTCAGTTTTTCCAGAACCAGTGGGGGCCACCACTAAGCAATCTTTTTTTTGTAAAATTATTGGTGAGGCTTTTTTTTGAATTTTCGTAAGAGTGGTAAATCCTTGATTAGCAAATAAGGAATAAAGATTCGAGTTAGGAATTTGATTCTTCGATTGTTTTTGATCGTGATTTTTCATAAACCATTACGCCCACTATTCCAATTACAAATAAAATTACCGTGATTGCTGGAATAGCATCAAAAATTCCTGCCATAATTGAATTATTTTATTGATCATTAAAAATCTTCAGTATATTCAGATAATCCAGAAGAATCAATAACATAGGAAAAAACATGCTCATTTAACAGCCAATTTACTTCTCCCTGATATTTTGATTCTTTTTTAGATAATTTAATTTTGATATGTGTAAAGAGGTCTATGGCTTTTCTCATATTTTCCACGTTTTTGCCATCAATATTTCTAATCATATTGGTAATCACAATTGGAATATTTTCATTGATTGCAATTATAGATAAACCATGCATGTATTTCATAAATAAGGAATTTTTTTTGAATATGGAATCCTCAGAATTGTATTCATAAGAAAACAAATCAGTTATGTTATCAATTACTATAAGCGAAAATTTTTCTGGTTTAATATTTTTTATAGAATTTATCTGTTCAGATGTATTAGTAATTCTTGAAACCATAATTTTATCTAAAATATCAATTTCCAAATTTTGATTTTTTTGCATTTCAAGAATTCGTTCGGGTCGAAATTCTCCTGTTGTATCATAGTAAAGAACACTTCCACCTTGTTTTATGGCATTGATTGAAATTTGTAACAGTAACTGTGTTTTTCCTGTTCCATTTGCACCAAAAATATCCGTAATTGAGCTGGATGGAATTCCCCCAGATAGAAATTCATCTAATTTTTGTAAACCAGTAGAAATCATTTAGTTAATTATATAAAAATGGAGAAAAAATTTAAAGAATTTCCTGAATTCGCAAAGAGGCAAGGCTTTTATTCAAGAAAACAGCGATGCCAAATTAAGTGAATAATTAGTGTCACAAACTTCCCCAAAAAGACCATTAACCATGCTTCAAAAAAGTACGAAGAAGAAAGTTATTGTCAGACTAAAAAATGAGGTAGAGTATAAAGGAAAAATGGATAATGTTGATTCTTATATGAATCTAATTATGACTGATGCAGAAGAACATCTTGGTGGTAAAATGATTGCTAACTATGGTAGAGTAATAGTTAGGGGTAACAATGTCCTATTTATCAAAATTGAAAATGAACTCTAGTATTTAGTGGTTTTAATGACTAGTGATTTTCTGTTTACATCAGAATCAGTAACTGAAGGGCATCCAGATAAGATATGTGATCAGATTTCAGATGCTTTTTTAGATGAATATCTTCGGCAAGATCCAGATTCAAGAGTAGCTGTTGAAACGCTTGTGACAACTGATTTTGTTGCAATAGCTGGAGAAGTGACATCAAAAGCAGATTTTGATAAAAAATCGCAAGAAGAACTTGTAAGAAAAACCATTAAAGAAATTGGCTACAACAATAAAGATTTGAAGTTTGATACCGATTCCTGCGAAATAATTCTTAAACTTCATTCTCAAAGTCCAGATATTAGTCAAGGTGTTACTGCGACGGAAGAAAAAGAACAAGGGGCAGGAGATCAAGGATTAATGTTTGGATATGCAACAAACGAAACAAAAGAACTAATGCCAATGCCAATTTTACTTTCTCAAAAACTCGCTCAAGAATTAGCAAAGGTTAGAAAAAATAACATTTTACCTTGGGTTAGACCAGATGGAAAAACTCAAGTTTCTGTACGATATGAAAATGATAAACCAACAAAAATTGAGACAATCGTAATTTCTACTCAGCACTCTCCTGAAATTTCTCAAGAAGAAATTGCAAAAGAAATGAAAGACAAAGTAATCAAACCAGTTTTAGGAAATCTTTGGAGTGAAGATATTAAAATACACATCAATCCTACAGGAAAATTTGTGATTGGAGGCCCACATGGAGATGCTGGTTTGACAGGAAGAAAAATAATTGTTGATACTTATGGTGGATTTGGAAGACATGGTGGAGGTGCTTTTTCTGGAAAAGACCCATCTAAAGTTGATAGATCGGCTTGTTACATGGCTAGATATATTGCAAAAAATATAGTAGCTGCAGAATTAGCTGAAAGATGTGAGGTACAATTAGCTTATGCTATTGGAGTTGCCGAACCAGTTTCGCTTTACGTTAATGCTTTTGGAACAAATAAAATACCAGAAAAAGAAATAGAAGAGTTAGTTAGAAAGAATTTCGATATGAAACCTTCTGGAATTATTTCACATTTAGATTTGAAAAGGCCTATTTATAGAAAAACTGCAGCATATGGACATTTTGGGAGAAATGAGCCTGAATTTAGTTGGGAAAAAACTGACAAAGTAGATGTATTAAAATAATTTTCTGGTATCCAATAATTCTCTAATTGAAAGAAAAGAAATTTGTGAGATTTTTTTTAATTTTTTGTGATCTCCTTTAAAATCTCCTATCAGAAGATTAAGATCCTCCACACCAAATTGGTTTCCAGGTTTTGTAATTGCATCATGGTAAGCAGATTCTAAATTAATTTTTTTCAGTTTAGTTTGTGTTTTCCTCGAAAAAAGTTTAACATAATTTTGAAAGGAAATTGATTCAGAACCCACCAGATCGAGAATTTGTTTTTTGAATTTAATGTCCGTAAGGGATTTCAATATTATTTTGGATACATCATTAATGTAGATTGGTTGAATAGAATAATTTCCACTTCCTGGAATTTGAATTTCTCCTTTTTTGATTTGTTTTTTTAATAATTTTGTGAATGGATCATCTTTTCCTACAATATAAGATGGCCTGAAAATTGTATAATCCAAATCAGATTCTATTATTAGTTTTTCTGCACGGTATTTTGAAATAAAATATCCAAGTGAGCTTGATTTTGATACACCTAATCCACTGGTATAAATAAATTTTTTTACTTTAGCTTTTTTACATAAGTTAATTATTTTTTTTGTAAATTTCACATTAATTAAATTATAATCATTTTTAATTGATTGTTTTCCTATTCCAACTAGATGTATTAAGCCATTAGAATTTTTGATTTTAGGAAGAATTATTTTTTCGTCATAATTTCTGGAAATAATTTTGGTTTCATTTTTAAATTTCTTAAAATTTCTCCTTGATATCGAAATTATTTTTATATTTTCATCAGAAAGATATTTCCTAACATTTTTAGCCACAAACCCACTTGCACCAGTAACAACCACTTGAAAATCTTTTTCCATCATTATTCTTGAGTGATTCTGATTTTAAATATATTTCAAAAAAAGGAAACAAGAATTAATACATCAAAATAACCATGATTATCGTGGAAAAAATAGATAGAAAAAAATTGAAAACTGGATATACAACGGGTACTTCAGCCGCTGCAGCAGCAAAAGCTGCATTATTATCAATAATTAATCAAAAAAAAATTGAAAACATTGATGTCAAACTACCCAAAGGAGGTTTAATAAAAATTCCAATTCATTTTTGTAAATTTGAAAAGAACAAAGCTCGTTGTTCGGTAATTAAAGATGGTGGGGATGATCCTGACGTTACACATGGTGCTGAAATTATTGTAGATTTATCCCTGATGGAAGAGAAAAATAAAATTGAGATAGAAGGCGGAGAAGGAGTTGGAATTGTTACAAAGCCTGGTTTGGGTCTTGAAATTAACAAAGCTGCCATTAATCCGGTTCCAAAAAAAATGATCAATGAAAACCTTGTAGAGGTTGCTGGAGATCTCTTAAGAGAAAAAGGAATTCGAGTAATAATTTCAGTTCCAAAGGGAAAAGAATTAGGACCAAAAACAGATAATCCTCGAATTGGGATATTACATGGAATTTCCATTTTAGGGACTAGTGGAATTGTTATTCCATTTTCTACTGCTTCATATGCTGCTTCTATTAGGCAGAATCTAGACGTCGCAATTGCCATGAAAAATGATACGGTTGTTCTTACAACTGGAGGAAGAAGTGAAGATTTCGCTAAAAAAATAATAGATTTGCCAGACCATTGTTTTGTTCAAATGGGAGATTTTTCAGGATATACAATACAGCAATGCGCTAAAAAAAATATCAAGAAGGCCTTTGTTGTAGGATTTATTGGTAAATTAGCAAAAATGGCCGCTGGAGTAAAACAAACTCATGTAAAGGGATCAAAGGTAGATATGAAATTTTTGTCAGAATTGGCAGGTAATTCTGGCGCAAGTCAAAAAATAATGCAAGAAATTGAAAAAGCAAATACTGCAAGACATGTTTCAGAAATTATTAAAGAAAAGAAAATATCTGGATTTTTCGAGCAAATTTGTGAAAAAACATACCAACAAATGAAAAAACATTCAGAAGAAAAGATTTCCTTGGATGTAATTTTGTTTGACTTTGATGGAAATATTCTTGCCAGAAAATCCTAGTAGTAAGGTATTTTATTAATTTTAGAGTTCATGTAGTGTGGAAAAAATTTCAGTCCTTGCCATTACTAAAAATGGGATAGAAATAGGATCTAAAATTAAAGAAATTTTTCCTAGTTGGAATATTTATGCACCTTTAAAATTTTCAGATGGAAAGGAATTAAATTGGTATTCAGAACCTACATCAGAAAAGATTATTGAATTATTTAAGAATAGTAATGCCTTAATTTGCTTATTTTCTTTAGGTGCCGTAATTAGATTAATAGCTCCTCATTTGAAAGATAAAAAAAGTGATCCGGCAGTTATTGTTATTGATGATAAAATTAATTTTGTAATCAGTGTTTTATCTGGTCATTTAGGTGGTGCAAACGAATTAACACAAAAAATTGCAGAAAAATTAAATTCTAAAGCAGTAATTACAACTGCTGCAGATGTAAACAAAACTATTGCAGTTGATCTTATAGGGAGAGATCTTGGATGGAAAATTGATAATGATTCCACAGTTACAAAAATAAGTGCATATATGATAAATGAAGAACCAATTGGAGTGTATCAAGATGCAGGAAATAGCAAATGGTTTAAAGAACTTCCAAAAAATGTTAAAATTTATAAAAACTTGGAGGAATTGAAAAATTCCCAATCCAAAGGATATCTAATAATAACTGACAAAATCATTAATGATGGGTTCTTCCTGGATTCAGTGATTTATCGTCCACCTAGTTTAGTAATAGGAATTGGTTTGCATTGGGATACATCAAAACAAACAATCAAAGATGGTATTGATATTTGTCTTAAAAAAAATAATCTGAGTCCTAAATCGATTGCAAAATTAGTCTCGATAAAGAAACTAAAAGATGTTCAAGGTTTGATTGATATTGGAAATGAAATGGGAATTCCAATTGAATATGTAGAAAGAGAAAAATTAGCAGAAATTTCTGCACCAAATCCTTCTGAAATGGTCAAAGCATTTGAAGGCACTTCAAGTGTTTCTGAAGCTGCAGCTATCAAAGTTTCAGGAGGGAAACTAGTTGTGGAAAAGCAAAAATTCCCACCAAATTTAACTATAGCAATAGCGAGGATTTTAGATTGAAACGAGGCTTATTACTAATTGATAGAGGAAGTAGAGAACGAGAGGCATCTGAAGAATTAGAAGTTATTTGTGCAGGGATTAAGGCCAAAGGAGACTATATCTTTACAGATTTTTGTTTCCTTGAGGTAGAGCCTCCATATATTGAGGATGGTATTAAAAAATCATTAGAGCAATGCATTGAATCACTCACGATT
The DNA here is from genome assembly GCA_029863275.1 of Candidatus Nitrosopumilus sp. Classification (GTDB taxonomy): domain Archaea; phylum Thermoproteota; class Nitrososphaeria; order Nitrososphaerales; family Nitrosopumilaceae; genus Nitrosomaritimum. Next base: position 77,627 of record JAOTVS010000003.1, on the reverse strand, counting down.
GTACCATATTTTCTCTATCCTGGAAAAAAAGTAAAACTTGCAGTTTCTGATGTGATGAAATTTCAAAAAGGTACTGGGGTAAAATTTGTTGTAACAAAACCAATGAGTATGCATAAAACTTTGATAAATTTGGTTGAAAATAGAATATCAACTTCTTTAGATGAAAATAAAATCTTAGATTCAAAAAAAAATATAGATGTTTTGATAATTGGTCATGGTAGTAAAGATCCTAACGCTCAAATGTCGTTAAATTATGTTGTAGATGGATTAAAAGAAAAATATAGAAATGTAAGTAGATGTTTTTTGGAAATAGAACAACCAGATATCTTTGAAGGAATAAAAAGTTGTGAAAAAAATAATCCAGAAATACTTGTAATTGTTTTTTATTTTTTGCATGAAGGAGCACATGTTAAAACAGATATCAATAATGACCTTAAACCAGCACTTGAAAAATCAAGTTTGAAAAAAGTTTTCATTACTAAACATTTAGGAACAGATGAAAAAATGATTGATTTAATTATTGAAAGAGCCAAAGAGGTGGAAAATGCAAACTGAAAAGGGTCAATCAATAGAAGATGCAAGTATGCAAATGATTGAAAATGAAATTGGAAATCATGATTATAATGAAAAAGAATGGCCGATTGTTAGGCGAATAATTCATTCAACTGCTGATTTTGATTTTGCTAGTAAAAATAGAATAATTTTTTCCAAAAATGCAATAGAGAGTGGAATTAGAGCATTAGAAAATGGTTGCAACATAGTTGTTGATGTAAATGGCGTTATTGGAGGATTGAATAAACAAAATCCGAAAGATTTCAAAAATAAGATAATTTGTAATATTTCAAGCTCCAAAGTTATGGAATTGGCTAAAAAACAGGGAAAAACACGCTCTCAGGTATCAATGAGAGTAGCCGCTTCTGATATGGAGGGCGGGATAGTTGTGATTGGAAATGCTCCTACTGCCCTTTTGGAGTTAATTCAAATGATCAAGGAAAATCTTGTCAGACCATCTTTGATTATTGGTATTCCAGTAGGTTTCATTTCTTCGCCAGAATCAAAAGAAGAACTTTGTAATATTACACAGGTTCCATTTATTACAAATGTTGGAAGAAAAGGAGGTAGTGCTTCAGCATCTGCGATTGTTAATGCACTCTATAAATTACTTCGATCAAAATTAACGCCTTGATGAACTAATACAATTTTTTATCAAAATTTTAGCATAATCTGAACTATTGAAATAAAGATGACCAAAAGAAGCAAGAGTGTTATTTTGGATCATGCCATCTAAATGATTTTTTATTCCATCCCCAATTTTTAACTCATAAGCAAATTTTGAATCAGAAGACACAGACTCAAGTTTTGAATAGTGAAATTCGTGTCCTTGAAAAAAATGTTTCTTATCAGATATGATATTTTTTGTTATAATATTTCCTTGAGTATAATTTAATTTCATTATGTTAGTCATTGTTGTTTCTGCATCAAAAATTCCAACCATTTTACTTTGTTTTTTTCCATAGTTAATTGATCTTGTTAAGTACATTAATCCTCCACATTCTGCGTAGATAGGAACATTATCTTCTGATAATTGTTTTATTTTTTTCCTCATAAAATGGTTTTTTTCCAAAGCTTCTCCAAGAATTTCCGGAAATCCACCTCCAATGTAAATTCCATCAACTTTGGGTAATTTTTTATCATTGATTGGACTAAAAAATCTAAGATTAGCTCCTTCTCGTTTGAGTGCTTCTAAATTATCACGATAGTAAAAATTGAAAGAGTTATCAAGTGCAACTGCAATTGTAGTTTTTGATTTATTATAAAATTTTTTGTTGGGAATATTTAGAGGTACAGGAGTTTTTATAATTTGAAGAATTTTTTCAATATCTATTGAATTAGAAATTATTTTTGAGATTTGCTTAATTTTTTGATTAAGGGTTCTATCTTCTTTGGTAGGGATTAATCCTAGATGTCGTGATTGTAAATCTAGAGTAGTGTTTTTTGGGACAATTCCAATTATGGGTAATTTTGTCTTTTCAATGGCTTTTCTACATAGAATCTCATGTTTTTTACTACCAATTTTATTTAGAATAATTCCCTTTATTCGCGAGTTGTTATGAAATTTAAGAAAGCCCAGAGCTGTTGCAGCAACCGATCTTGCTACTTTACTAGCATCTATGACCAAGATTGTTGGTGATTTTGTTATTGAAGCTACATGATGAGTACTTGCAAAATTAGAGTCACCACTAAATCCATCATAATATCCCATTACTCCTTCAATAATTGAAATGTCTGAATTTGAATTTGAAACAAAACTTTCTAAAAGATGATTTTTACCCATCAACCAAACATCGAGATTAAATGTGTCTTTTTTTGATATTGAGGATAGATAACTTGGATCAATATAATCAGGTCCTACCTTAAAGGGTTGAACAGAAAAACCCTTTTTCTGTAATGCATAGATAATGGCACATGTAATAGATGTTTTTCCTACTCCACTAGTAGTACCAGCTAAAACAAGTCTTGGAATTTTCAATTTGAATGTGTAAGTATATTTTTTTATTTAAATGATGCATTTGAAAAAATCTGAATGTTTTTACTGTAAGAAATTAATATTATATTGTGAGTGAATCAGGTTTAATAATTGTATATACTGGAAATGGAAAAGGAAAAACTACCGCTGCTTTAGGAATTGCATTAAGAGCAGTAGGTTATGACAAAAAAATTTGTATGATTCAGTTCATCAAAGGTTCATGGCATTATGGAGAAATGAGCTCTTCAAAAAGATTGGAACCAGAATTTGAAATGGTGGCCATTGGAAAAGGATTTGTGGGTATAATTGATGATAAAAGCCCAAAAGAAGAGCACAAAAGAATTGCAGATGAGGCTATAAAAATAAGTATCAACAAAATTCAATCAGGAAATTATGACATCATAATTCTAGATGAAGTAAATTATGCAATAAATTTGGGTTTAGTGAAATTAGAAGACGTTTTGAATTTAATAAAATCAAAACCTAGTACTTTAGATCTTGTTTTAACTGGAAATCATGCCAAAGACGAAATAATTGAAATAGCAGATTTAGTAACAGAGATGAAGGAAGTTAAACATCCATATCGGCAAGGTAAAAAAGCTAAAAAAGGCATTGATTTCTAACTAGCAACATTAAATTACGCATAATAAATTGCAAGAAGAAATGTCTACAGAAATTCAAGAGATGCCAGAGCAGGGAGAGATTGTTATTGCTACTGTAACTAAAGTAATGGATCATGGTGCCTATGTAACGTTAGATGAATATGATGGGATCCAAGGATTTTTACATGTTTCTGAGATTGCACCTGGTTGGATTAGATCGATTAATAGATTCGTAAAAGAAAATGAAAAAAAAGTTTTACTTGTAAAAAAGGTTAATCAAAAAAGAGGAGATATCGATCTCTCTTTAAAACAAGTATCAAAAGATCAAAAAAAACACAAGTTAAAAGAAGTAAAAAAATTTGAAAAAGGAAAAACTCTATTAAAAAATGTTCAAGACAAAACTAAACTTTCAGATAAGGAGATTGAAAAATTAGAAGATGATATTTATTCTAAATTTGATTCAGTTTATGATGCTTTTATCGAAATTGGAAGAAATGGAATAGATTCTATTAAAGAACTGAAGTTATCTAAAAAAACGGCAAGTGTCATTGAAGAAATATGTTCTAAAATAAAATTACCTTCAGTTGAAATTAGAGGAATTATGGAAATTACAAATAGCGCATCAAACGGAATAGAAATTATTAAAAAAACTCTTCTAGATGTTCTAAAAAAAGATCCTTCAATAGATATTACCTATTTAGGAGCCCCAAAATATCGCCTTTCTATAACATCAGAGGATTTTAAATCTGCTGAAAAGAAAATGAAACCAATTCTGCAAGAAATTCAACAAAATATTGAAAAAAAGAAAGGACAGTTTGTATTTACAAGAGAAGATTCAAAGAAAACTAGGGAGAATTAATTTGCGTTTTCAGTTAAGAAAATGCCCAAAGGATTATCATTATACACTTAAAGAAAGATGTCCCTTATGCAAAGAGGAAACAATTTCTGCTCATCCCGCTAAGTTTTCTCCTGATGATAGATATATGAAATATAGATTAGCTGAGCGCTATAATCAATAAAAAATAATTTCTATATTTTCAAGGTGCGTATCTACCTTCTAGTTTAGATTCAGCAATTATGTGACTTTTCATCGCTTTTTCTATTTCTAATTTTGAAGATCCTTCTTTTAGATTTAATTTATTGTCAAGAGCATACAGTTTGAAAATATACGCATGTTCCTTGTCAGGTGGGGCAGGTCCTCCATATCCAATTTCCCCAAAATCAGTTTTTCCTTGGATTGAATTAGAGGGTATTGAATTTTCTTGAATTTCAGTAATAGTAGGATCAATATTCCAAATAATCCAATGGACCCATATTTTTCCCACAGCTCCTATAGCATCTGGATCATCCATGATGAGCGTCAATGATTTGGCCTCTGCAGGTACATCTTTAATTATTAATTTTGGATTTATGTTGTCTTTTTTAAAACCGTATTTTTTAGGAATTTCTCCTCCATTTTGAAAAGCACTACTTTCAATTTTCATAGACATATTTTTAATCAAATTGTTCCAGTTAAATTTTACTAAGGTTCAAGTACGATTTTATTGTTTGAAAATGAAATAATGGATCCTCCATTTTTTTTAATTTCTTTTTTTAATTCTTTATCCATGGTCCCAATAATACCACCATTGTTTTTTACATAATTAATTAATTCTTTATCGGCAAATTTACCATCAATTGGAATAATTTTAAAATTTTTAATATAATTAAGGGTAGTTATGATCTCCTGTTTTTTTTTAATGTCATTTTTCAAGTTGTTTAATTCGTTTTGAACTACTTTTGGAACTACAAAGGAAATTGATCCAATTTCTACATCAATATTATCAAGATTTTTGATTCTTTGGGTAGCTAAATGAATTAAAAAGTTTGTATCCGTGAGAACTTCAACCAATTACTCCGGCTCCAATTAATCTCCACCTATCAGAGATTCGCCTACTAATAGCCACATTTTCCTTCTTGAAAATACAAGCTGGTCTTCTTAGTTCTAGTTCCACTTTTTTTGATTTTATTTTGGAAACCTTTCCTAAAATAGGAGCTGTTCCAATGTTTAATCTTAAAAGTTCATCCTTTTGTATTGGAAGTACTTTTGTATCTTCTGCAATTCCTACAGCAGAGTCAAAAAGATTTACTTCAAGTGTAATGATAGTGGAATTTTCTGGAAGAGTTCCAGGCTTTCCAATTACTGATCCAATAAAAGAATCACTTCTAGTCATAGCAGGATCTAATTTAGTGCCAATTGCTACTAGTCCTCCTGGTTTAACTGAATCTACGATTCCTGCAGCAGTACCTAATGAAGTAATCTCAGTATGTAATGGCTCATAGATTTTCTTTTTTTCATTCAATATTCCTGGTTTAATTTCTATTTCATCTCCTACGTTAAAAATTCCTTGAGTGAGACTTCCCCCTATTATTCCTCCTTTGATGTTTTTTAATTTAGTCCCTGGTTTGTTTACATCAAAAGATCTTAACACATGCATTATTGGATCCTTTGTTTCATCTCTTTCGGGTGTTTTGATGGTTGACTCAATAGATCCAATTAATGCATCAATATTTAGTCCCGATTGGGCAGAAATGGGAATTATTGGAGCTTTTGATGCATGCGTTCCTTTAACAAATTTAGTAATTTCTTGGTAATTTGAAATGGCATCTTTGTATGAGATTAGGTCTACTTTGTTTTGAACTACTACAATTTGTTGAATGTTGAGAGTTTGAAGGGCCAAAAGATGTTCTTTGGTTTGAGGTTTAGGAACTTTTTCATTTGAAGCTATCAACAATAATGCACCGTCCATTAATGCAGAACCTGAAAGCATATTTGCCATTAGACTTTCGTGACCTGGGCTATCAACAAAACTTACAACCCTAGATAATTCACTATTTTTTCCACAGTTATTACATTTGGGAGTAGTTGAATATCCTAGAGGCTCTTCACACTTTGCACATTTGTAAAATGCAGCATCAGAATAACCTACACGGATAGTGATTCCACGTTTTAATTCTTGGCTATGAACACTAGTCCAAGATCCTGTCAAGGCTTGAATCAAAGTTGTTTTACCATGATCTACATGGCCTGCAGTACCAATGTTTACACATGGTTGATATCCATATTTTTTAATGTACCAATCAGGAAGTGTATCTCGCCAATGCATGAGTCAAAATGTAGAACTGGTATATGTTAAGTTATTCTTTTTTTTCTTCAGAATTTTCAACTGTTTCCTCAGGAGTTTCAATTGGAAGTTCTCCATCGTATTTACAGTTTAGTTGATAAATTTCTTCAGAGATTGTATTTCCTCTCATAAGCTTTCTAACTCTTTGTCCAATTTCTGCGTTTTGTAATCCAACACCCTTTGTAAGAAGAACTCTTTTCCTTGCAGCACCATGAATATCACTTCTCATGGGTATTCCAGATTTGTCACTACCTCCAGTGATTTTTAATTTTCCTTTTAGTCCAACAATTACAGCATCTGTTTCATTTCCAATCTGTAAACCTAATAATGGATTACCATCATTATCTTTTAATTCCTTTGTTACAGATTTTCCTTTAATGTCTGATACTGTAAGTTTGAAATTTGTCAATTATTCCAAAAACATTCTGAAGGACTAATTAACCTTTGGACATTATTTTTAAATCAAGATTTGTCATTATTGATATGGATAAAGAAATCCGATGCCCTCGATGCGATAATAAGATGGTAGATATTCAAGCATGTCATATGTTTTGTCCAAAATGTGGGGCACATTTGGATTGCTCTGATAAAGGGAGTTTTTGGTAATTAAAAACCAGGTCTATCTGGGATATAGTCAGAGGACATGTTAATTGCTTGTTCTTTCATAATTTCAAGATAGGTTTCATAATCTGCTTCAAAATTACAGTGAGGGCATTTTACTTTGGTTATCTCCTCATTTAATATTGCTACTTTTTCGCATTCGGGACAACGTGCATCCATGTAATTGATAGTTAGTTAAGATATTTAATCATAATTAGATAATTGAGTTTAGGCGGAGTTAGTTTAGTCTGGTATAACGTCAGCTTCCCAAGCTGAAGGCCGCGGGTTCAAATCCCGCACTCCGCATTTTTTATAATTCTCTAATGGCTTGCTCAATAATTCCTCTGTCTTTTGCTTTTGGAGATAATTTTAGGTAATTTTTCAAATCATCTTTTGCTTCTAAATTCTTTTGTTGTTTCTCTCGAAGATATGCACGATTTTTATAAATTCTTGCTGATCTTTTTGGATTAATTTCTATTGCTTTTGTATAACAAGGTTCTGCTTTTTCAAATTGATTAGATTTTAGATAGAAGTTACCTAATCCATTATAGGATAGAAAATATTGCTTATTGAGTTCAATACTTTTTTGATAGTATTTTATACAATCCTCTGAGTTTTGAGAATTTAATGTTCCAGCTAACAAATGTAATGCGGTAAAATTGGTAGAATCTAAGTTCACTGCTTTCTTTAAAGTTTCCAAAGCCTCGTTGGTATTTTTTTGAAGATTTAATTTTTCAGAGATAAAACATAAACGATTAGATTCCTCATCTAAATTTGGTGGAATGTTTAAGGATGAAACAATATCAGTTGGAGCTAAAATAATTAATAATCTTCCATCTTCTGACCATTCCTTATCAAATATTTTTTGAGGAATTGCTCCTTCTTGTTGTTCTCCTTCTTGAGTTCCTTTTTGTATATAGTGAAGTATTGTATTTTCAGTTTCATCATAACCTGAAATTATTGAGGCATGTTGAGTTATTTCTGGAATTCCAGGTAAAATAACAATAGGGGGAATACCATTATCAATTATTTTTTTTAATTCGGGAAGAGATGAATGGCGAATTTTGCATACCAATCCATTTCGTTCGGCCAGTTCAATTCCTTCTATTAAGACACTTCCAGTATTTGAAGGGTATTGTTTTGCAGTTTCTAAGGCTTCTTCTATTGGTAGATTGATGTTCCAATATTTAGATACAACATTAATCGGTAAAGGTAGACAAATGTTTTCTTCTTGAACCAAGGGAAGCAATAATTCATGATTTGAGGATTCCAATAGTTACAAGAAATTCTGAGAGTTATTAAAACTAATCAGAGAAGACAAAATTCATGGATAAGATCTTTTCCATCTGATGTCATTTCAGGATGAAATTGTGTCCCAAAAATGAATTTTCCATCGTATTGAATTATTTCATGGTTACAATATGTTGATCTGGCAATTGAGATTAATAAATCAGGAAGTTTTGAAATTTCATATCCATGACTTTCAAATACCTTTATTTTTTTATTAATCAAAACATTGTTTTTTAAAATAGAAATTTTTTCAATTCCTTTTTGTACAGTTTCTAATTTTCTTATAGTCCCTCCCAAAGTAAGAGACAAAATTTCTGCTCCATAACAAATACCTAATAGTTTTTTATTATTTTGGATACTGTGTTTGATTATTTTAGAATTGATTTCATTAATTTTTTTTTCATTTTTTCGACGACCTGAAAGAATAAAGGAATCATATTTTTCAAGTAATTCTAATTCTAAATCATATGGAGATATTTTTTCGAATAAAAAATTTTTTTCTTTTAGAAAATCCACTAAATCAGAAGTGTAAATAGATCCATTATCAACTACCAGAAGCAATAAGAAAATGAAAACTTATTCTTAATTTAGGTTTTCAGTAATTGTCTGATATTTTAAAAGTTGAATTTTATTTTGGAATATGATAAAGTAAAACAATAATGAACAATTTTCTTTTGTGATTAAAACTTGCCCTTAAATTCAAAAATGTAGAGTTTATGCACCGACTTCAACGGTGATAAAGTGCATTTCTGGAATATTGTCCTTTACTACTATGGTGCCAATATTAAATCGATTTTCCTCTTCCCACATGAACACTCGTTCACTCCTTGGTTTCACGAAATCGTCTATGAATTGGGACAAGAAAACTTCAGTTTCCTCACGTTCATTTTCAGTATAAAAGAACATTTCTCCTTCATTAAATGAGAGTGGGACCTGAATGGATGTGGGTTCTGAAATTTCTATTCCTTCACTTACAAATACTTCTCGAATGATATCTATTCTATCTTCCCTATTCAATTCTGCAAAAATCGGATCTGATGATGATGCTGAATCAACTCCTGATACCTTTTGTAGGTATTTTGTAAATGCTTCTTCCTGAGTTGTTCCCAAACCAACATAATATTCTCCCGTAAATGCGGCACCGACAGCAGCAATTGTACCAAGTTGAGCTACGACTCCTCCTGCTCCTGCCGTATAAACGGGGATAAAGTAAACATCATACTCTCCAACCCTATACAAAATATTATCACCGATTCTAGGATTTCTCAAAAGAGTCTTTAATTGAGCAAATTCAGGATCTCTGTCTAGAGCTTCACTGACAGCAGTAGGACCTATTAATTTGGTAGTAGAGTTTAATGGAACTTCATAAAATTGCAAGTCTCCTAGATTTGAAAGATCATTTTCAACGATCATGTAACCTGCAAGATTCCTTCCTTGAGAGCCTCTTAATTCTAGAGATAATAAACCAATGAATTCAGTCGTTTCAAATCCTGGTGGCTTGGCTTGAATATAATAAGTATCTAAACCAGATGGTATTTCATAAAATTCATTTGCTTGAATAAATTTCTCGACATTAGTTACATGATAGATGTTATACATTTCTGTCTTCCAATTAAATAATTCAGATGGATATCGTATTTGTTCTTCTAGCCAATCAGGTATTGGGACAAACTGTTCAGAATATTGCTTTGAAAACATTTCAGTAAAGAAATCATCTCCAGTTTGTAATAATTCAATATCGCCATCTTGTGTATCAACTAATGCATATCCTACTAATCGCAAATAGGGATTTCCTATCGACCATGGAACATTACTTGTATCAAATCCAATAATAAGTGGGACCAACCAGTATGTTTTGTTTCCATCTGTAACAGGAAGAGAATCTAATTCTTTTCCAAATAAATCATACAAGAAATAAGGATAGAGAAGTTCCATCCTATCATGTACATCTTTGTATCTCATTATATGAACAGATTCACCTGGGAAAGACAAAAGGAAATTTGGTTCAAAAATCCAACTTAGAGGGGGTGATACATCTAATCCTCCTTCCCCGTCATAAAATACTCCTCCTAACTCAGCACTCACATCACCTCTTGAATTAGGATATGCTGACCAGGTCTGTTCAAAAAGACCTCCTTCACCATAATAGATTTCTCTTTGAGTGAAAAATTCACCGCTATCCACAATTTGCCCTGCTGTAGCGTCAAGTGTAAGAAATCCATTTGGAACATGAGTATAAACCAGATGTTCATTATACCATCTATTTTCATTAGCGACAGTTGTTGGTAAAATCGGTTTCATAGAAGCAGTCCAGTAAAGATTGTTATCAAAACGGAGAATATCATTGTCCTCAAAATCCACATATGGTATCAAGCCGATTTCAGGTTTTAGTTTGGCAAAAGCTGCTTCCCAATCCCAAATTCTAATAACATCTAAAACATCGCTATTTTGTCCAACATAATTTTTTATGTTATTTGGAGATATATTTTCAAGTCTCACATCATGATCATTTTCTACAACGTTATCTAATTCTCCAAGATATCGATTAACACCAATCTGTTGAGCTGTGTATGGACCCAAATATTCAATTTTTCTAGAATCTGCAATACTGTTATTTACTGAAATTACTGCAATGACTATTATTATAATTACTAAAACAGTAAAAATTCTAATGTAAACATCTCTTTTGAACATATGAGTAAGAACTCTAGATCTTATTCTATCGGCAAATGAAAATGCTAAAAATGCAAATCCAACTAGTAAAACTCCGCCGATAACATATCGTGAATTATAGTCTATCTGATCGGTAAAAAATAAATTAAATCCTACCCAAATAATTCCTATACCTAAAATAGATTCTATGGTTGATACATAATTTAGATATCTAGGTTTGCCTTCATTAGAATCTTGAATGAATGAAGTAATTACATCTAATATTCTATGGATTCCAAGATACAATACTAAGCGAAGACCAAAGGCTGCTAATACAGATGGAATTAAAATTATTAAAGCTGGAATCATTGGAACGACTTGTTCTAAGGCATAATTTTGATTAGTTTCTGGAGTCACAAAAGGCAATGAGAATAATGTGGGTAAGTTTTCAATACCTAAGGTATTGCCATCAAGAAAAGATATTGCTGCAAATCCAAACATTGTATTTACGAAAAATGCACCAAATAGCAAAATTTTGGTGATTTGCCAGATCACAAATTGGGCTGTACTTAGTTTAAAATTTTTAAAGCTAGTAATATTATTTGAAATTGATTGCTGCGGTCCTTGAGCAATAAATCCTATTCCAGTTTTAATAGAATACCAAAAAATAGAGGATCTTGATATAATGTTAATTCGTACCAATGCGATTGCTGAAAGAATTATGGTGGACACAAGAGAGTAGTAAAGAGGTTTAGTGAATTTTTCTCCAAATTCAGTAAAATTCATCGAAAGTATTACTGCCTGGTTTCCACCAATAGCAACAATTGCAATAATAATTAATGCAATAATTCCCAGACGGATGTATTTTCCAGCATCTGGAGGTGGAGCTTGTTTATCAGTAGTGGCGCTATACAAAATCAAACTTCGTTATGATTTGGTAAATTAATGTCTTACCAGAATAAATAAAATATAATAGAAAATTTTCTTTGCAAAATCAGAAAAAAATCAAATTTTCAACTATAAAATGAAGTTTTTGAAGAAATTTAGGATATTCTAGCTAAATTCTTACAAATCATATACACCGCTGCAAAAGTAGGCACCGTTGTTTGTTCCTCGTAATAGGGACCGAACTTTTTGTTCTTTAATTTAAATTCGATGGGACAATTTGCTGTAATTTCAATAGTATTTTCGTTTAGAAAAGATGAATCAGAATATGGATCAAACTTTTGAAGATCTGTACATAAAACTTTACTGAGTCCGCTTTTGCTGTTTAATGAACCTGGCAATCGAAAAATTCTGTGAATATCCATAGTTACGTTCGGATCAATTTGAGACCCAATAGAAGTAGATAAATTTTCCAATCTTTTTTGAAAATTTGAATAGCCATCAGATATTAAATCTGAAATTATTTTTGATCGTTTTGATTTAGAACCAAAAATTTCTTTAGATAATCTACCCCTCCATCCTTTTTCATTAAATTCTGGAAATAAAGATCTATTAGGTTTTAATTTTTTCATCCCAAAAGTTTCTGGAATAGTACCTCTAAACATTATATAATCTACTAATTCTGATCTTTCTCTTGAACCAAGTTCTTGGAATTGTGAATTATAAGCATAAACGTGAAATCCTTCATTTCCAGAAAAATAAATTTCAATATTATGTTTTTCAACATCTAAATCATCAACTAAAATATTTAATAATTTAACAACTTCTTTTTTTGATCCATCAATACAATGTTTACAAGGTAATGATTTTATTTCAATTTTAGTTGAATTACATTTGGAGCAATGATTATTTGTATTAGATATTTGATTACATTCATTACACTTGGTGACACTGTGATGCTGTCTACAATCTAAGTGGAGGTCTTTAGCATCAATATCAAAAATAAGATCAGCTTCTTTCCAATCTTTTTCATTCATAGGTTGATTAGGAAACGAGTAATAGGCATTTGAACAGTAGACATCAGATGGGGTATTTTGCATAAGTAATAGATGCAATTCTTTGTCATCTTTTAATGAGATGTGGCGTATCATACCAGAATTGAATTTTTGAAATCCGAATTCTCGTTCTGATGTTCTTTTAGGTACATGAATTAGATCAAAATGATCAAAATAATATTTTTTGAAAGATTCTTCTAAAAATTTAATTTCTTTGTTTTGCATTTACTTTCTTCTTTTTCCAAATTGGAGAGGATTTATGATATTATCACATTCAGGAATAGCAAAACAAAGATTTTGGGTTTTTAGTTTTTCACAAGATGGACATGAGTACTGTGTACCACTTCCTGAGGTTCCCGCCAAGTGATTTAACTGGTATAATGTAACTCTCTCATTGTAATCAGGAGCATTTTTGAATAATGGAGCAATTTGTTCTATAGATTGATTTCTGGATAACAAAAAGGTTGCTAACATGAACCTGCCAGAGTGTGGAAGATTTTCTCCTTTTTCTAGAATTTCTATTGCATGTTTGATGCATGGTGGATATTCACCAGTAGTAATAGTGTAGGTAGCAAATTTTTTAGATAACAGAATTAATTTTTGAACTGGTTCTTCAAATCCTAATATCATTGAAGGCATTTTTGCATTAATTATTTTTGAACTAATGTAATTACTTAATTCTTTTCGTATTAATCTGACGGTTTCATGAGGAGTAAGATAAACATAACCTGCTCCTACATGTCGATTTACTAATTTCCATTCTCGTTCATGAAAATTTATAGAATATTTTAGATAATTTGAAATTGGAATTATAAAGTAATCATCTTGTTTTTTAATTTGAATTGAAAATAAATCATCAATAATTTTTACTGCCAATTCTTTTTTGGATTCATCTGTAATATTTGCTAGATCTTTTTCTAGATATTTTTCTGCGCGCCTTGCTTCAGCAAGAGCAAATCTTTTGATTAAAGTATTCATTTTAGTTAGTTTTAGCAATACAATGGCTAGAAGAAAAGAAAAAACTTCTCTTTCTAGAACATAATCTTTTGAAGCTTCACCATCTATTAGGTCTGACTTGTAGATTTTTCCATCTGCGGAAACTTGAACTCTGTTGAGAGCTTTTTCTAAGGATATTTTTAGATCTGGATCAACTCCAAATTGTTGAAGTGTAAATCCCTTATCTTTTAGATATTGACCAGCATCTGCTAAAAATGGATATTTTGCAATTTCATCCTTCCCTAATGTTATCATAAAAATGATTAATAATATTGACTTAAAAATCTGATTTTTCTTTAAAGACAATTGCTGATTTAAATAATGTTAATTTGAAATTATCAAACATGCTTATCGGGTGTCATGTTTCGATTTCTGGCTCGATCGACAAAGCTGTCAATAATGCAATTGAAAGAAAATGCTCAGCTTTTCAGATTTTTACAAGGAATCCAAGAGGATGGAAGGCAAAGGAATTGATAGATGAAGATATTAAAAATTTTAAGAATAAATTAAAGGAAAATAATATTGATAGATTTTCGACTTGCGCTCATATGCCATATTTACCCAACCTTTCTTCCCCTAAAGAAGATGGATTGGAAAAGTCTGTAAATTCTTTAATTGAAGAAGTAGAAAGATGTGGAAAATTGGGAATTCCTTATCTTGTTACTCATCTTGGTAGTCATTTAGGAACAGGTGAAGATGCTGGAATTAAAAGGCTTGTCAAAGGATTAACAAAAGCAGCTCAAGTAAAAAATGATGTAATGATATTATTAGAAAACACAGCTGGACAGAAAAATTCTGTAGGATCAGATTTTAAACAATTGGGAGAAATTTTCAAACAACTAAAACCTGTAAAGAAATTTGGTGTTTGTTTTGATACATGTCATGCATTTGTATCAGGTTATGACCTAAGAACCGAAAAAGATGTCAAAGAAACTTTTAAAACATTTGATAAGTATGTAGGAATGGAAAATTTAAAAATTTTGCACCTTAATGATGCAAAAGGAGAACTGGGTTGCAATTTAGATAGACATTATCATATTGGTTTAGGAAATATTGGAAAAGAGGGAATGATTGCTGTGATTAAATTGATTGCAAAGAAAAAAATCCCGATCATCTTAGAAACCCCAATTGATGATATTAGAGATGATTTTGAGAATGTTAAAATTGCAAAGGAGTTAGCCTAAAGAGATTTTTAAAATTGGAGAAATGATAAAATGAAATATGAAGATGTAATGAAATTGGCCCTTGAACGTGGATTTTATTTTCCAAGTTGTGAGATTTATGCAGACGCCCAAGCTGGTTTTTGGGAATATGGTCCATCAGGAGTAGGATTGAAAAATAAATTTCTTGAATTATGGAGAAGAGAATTGGTAAGAAGAGATGGAATGCTTGAGATTGATGGATCACAAATAATGTCTGAATCAGTTTTTGAAGCATCTGGACATTTAGGAAATTTTACTGATCCTATCATAAAATGTACAAATTGTAAAGCAACCTTTAGAGCTGATAGAACCATAGCGGAAATTTCGAATATAGAGATTCCTGAAAGTGCAGAATTAATCGAATTCGATAATGCCATTAAAGGAAATAATATAAAATGTCCAAAATGTAAGGGTAATTTTGAAAATACTAAAAAATTTAATATGATGTTTAAGGTGGGAATTGGACCTGAGGAAGAGACTGCTTACCTTAGACCTGAAACATGTCAGTCTATTTTTGTGGATTTCCCAAGGCTGTTTAAAATAATGCGTGGAAAATTACCCTTAGGAATTGCACAAATTGGAAAAAGTTTTAGAAATGAAATATCTCCTCGACAAAGTTTACTTAGACTTCGTGAATTTTATCAAGCAGAAATAGAAGTATTTTGTAATCCAAAAAAATTAAACGAAATGGAAAAATTTTTACAAATCCAAAATACTATACTACGAATTCAAACTGATGATGAGCCTGTTACTTTGACATGTAAAGAAGCAGTAGAATCCGGAGTAATTCCAAACAAGTTTGTAGCATATTATTTGGGAATATTAACTGAATTTTATGAAAAAACTGGAGTCGATATCAAAAAGAGTAGATTTAGAAAATTAGGAGAGAAAGAAAAAGCGTTTTACGCAGAAGTAGCATTTGATTTTGAAATAGAAACAACCATCGGATGGTTAGAATTAGTTGCATGTAATTATAGATCTGATTATGATCTTTCCAGCCATGCTACTAAGAGTAAAGAAAAATTTGAAGTGATGGATAATGATGAAAAAGTTCTTCCTCATGTCTTTGAAATTTCAATGGGTATTGACCGAAGTTTGTACACTATTTTAGAACATAGTCTAAGGGAGGATAAGGAAAATGAAAGAACTGTTTTGTCACTAAAGCCATATCTTTCTCCGATTCATGTTGGAATTTTATCGCTGGTAAAAAAAGATGGATTGAAAGAAAAAACAGATGAGATTTATTTTCAGATTAAAAGAAAGTTTGATGCATTCTTAGATCATTCAGGTGCCATAGGAAGAAGATATAGAAGATTGGATGAAATTGGATCCCCTTTTGCTATCACCGTTGACCATCAAACTTTAGAAGATGATACAATTACCATACGAATGAGAGATAGTATGGAACAAAAGAGGATGAAAATTTCTGAGCTATCCTCAATTCTTTCGGAATATACTGCATTTCCTTAATTTGCCTAAAAATAAAAATAATTATCATAACGAATTAAATCAACAGGCGTCAAATCATGCCTGGATACGATATTTATTAAAAATTAATAACCTATGATTTTTGGAGGGAACGTATGTCCGAGTCGATGAGAATGATTTCTGGGGAAAATACTCAGGTTTCTATAATAATTCCTACTTATAATGAATCGAGAAATATTATTCAAATCCTAAAATCAATAGGTGAGAATTTGCCAAAAAATCTTACTGCTGAGGCAATCGTTGTAGATGATAATTCCCCAGATTCTACAGGAAAAATTGTGGAAGAATATCTAAAAAATGTAAAAAAAATTGCAGGATATACAATGGATATTATCCATAGAACTTCCAAAAATGGTCTAAGTTCAGCTATACTTAGTGGTATCCAACGAGCTAAAGGAGATACAATTGTTGTAATGGATAGTGATTTTTCTCATCCACCACAAATTATTCCAAAACTGGTTGAATCATTAAAAAAATATCAATGCGATTTGGTTATTGCTTCAAGGTATATCAGTGGAGGTAAAATAAATGGTTGGACCTTAAAGAGAAAAATAATGAGCAAAGTGGCAACCTTAATTGCAAAGAAGGGACTAGGCGTAAAAACAAATGATCCAATGTCAGGATTTTTTGCATTTAAAAAAAACATTTTAAAAGGAATTAATTTTGATGCAATTGGTTACAAAATTCTTTTAGAAATTCTTGTTAAAAAAAGTGGGATTGATGTAAAAGAAATTCCTTATACATTTGAAAATCGAAGTTCTGGTTCAAGTAAATTAGATAGATCAACTATTACAGATTATTTTCGATCAGCCTGGAAATTATACAAATTTGGAAAATCTAGAGAAAAAGAAGAGAGACGAAATTCTGTTCGGTTTCTTTCTAAAGCAAGTAGATTTTATACAGTTGGATTATCTGGGTTTGGAGTAAATTATTTAATTTCATTTCTTCTCGCTGGTGGAATATCAGATTTATGGTATTTGCATGCAAATATAATTGGAATAATAGCCTCAATTACGACTAATTTTCTGTTAAATAAGACTTGGACTTTTGGTGATAGAGATTTTTCAAAGAAAAGAACACTGAAACAGTATGGAAAATTTGTAACCTTCAGTTCTCTTGGGGCACTTGTTCAATTAGGAATGGTGTTTTATCTAGTTGACGAGTATCAGTTATCTTATCCAATTTCTCTAATTTTAGCTGTTCTTTCAGCAGCATTTGGAAATTACATTCTTAATAAAAAATATACCTTCAAAGAGAAAGTTTGGGGATAATTTAAGAAAATAAAACAAAAAGAGTGACGTTTCGCCTAAATCTTCTATTCAAATGAAGATGATGAAGATTGAGACGAAACTCCAGTTTGAGAAGGTACAGATGGGAATTTATCTCCAATCTGTTGTTCAGCAACTGCAGAAGCTTCTTGTAGAATTCTATCTGTTTCTTCGTTTGAAGAATCAGTATCTAGGCTAAATGAGTCTCCAGCTAAAGAGTCCATCATTAATCCATTGAGCGTCTGTGTCATTGCATTCAATTCTGAATCTGCTTCTGGCATAAATCTTCCTAGTGATGACTTCAATCCCTTCATTGTTGACATCGCTGGTCCAATTGCTACCATTGCATCTCCGAGGTCATGAATAGTTGTCAATCGTAATTGAACTTGTTCCAATGACATTCTTGCGTTGCCGAGCATTTTTGTAACTTTACGAATTTCAGCTAATTCGTTTGACAGAACTTTACTGGTGCTAGTATCATGTTGCTGCATTGCAGTCACGATTCTCTTAAAGAGTTGCGCGTCTCTTTCGTGCAGTTTTCCTAACATTGAGTCCATTTTACTAATTTGGACTTGAAGTTTGTTCACTGCTGTCTGAATTCGTGGTTTTAATGCACCTTGAGGTTGTACTGCATCACGTAATTTGCCAGTTACACTTTGAGTCTCTTGTCGAGCCCAAGTTTTGTCGAAGTTTGGCATGTTGGATGATTTAGAAATTGATTCTTAATGAGGGGTGTGTATTTAGATCAACTTTAGACTAAATTTAGCTAACAAACTATTATGCGCCAAAAGATAACTATTCCCATGGCTAGAATTACCGTTTTTGATTCAGGCTTGGGTTCTTTATCCATAATCAAGCCTATCCAGAAAATTTGTAAAGTAGACATAATCTATTTTGCAGACCAACAAAACTTCCCATATGGAAGTAAAACAAAAAAACAGCTCGAGCAGATTATAAGAAAATCTATCAATTTGCTGCAAAAAGAATTTAATCCAGAGTTAATTGTAATTGGATCAAACACTCCAACAATATTATTTGAAAATACCAATAAGAAAATCCTAGGAGTTAATCCTCCTATCAAAGAAGCTGCTCTTAAATCTAAAACTAAGAATGTTGCGATACTTGCAACAGAAACAGTTGTAAAAAGTAAAAATTTATCTAATTATATTAAAAAATTAAATATTTCGAAAAAAATTAAAGTCCACAAGATTAATGCTTCAAATCTTGTTGAATTAGTAGAGTCTGGAAAATTTATTAAAAACAAAGTATATTGTAAAAAAATTATTAAAAATTCTCTAAAGGATATTTTTTTAAATAATAAAATTGATACTGTAACATTATCCAGTACACATTTAGCATTTTTAAAATCAATTTTAAAATCTGAATTTCCCAATATTTGTTTTATTGATCCAGGAGAAAATGTTGCAAAGAAAGTTTTTGGAAAAATAAAAACTAGGCAATCAGAAAGAAATTCATTAAAAATTTTCTCTTCAGATCAGACCAAAAATTTTCAAAATAATTTAATTCAACTAGGAATTAAAAACAAGGTAAGATTTTTGTCTATTTAATTTTTGATTTTCTATATCCATGACTAAATTTTTTATCGTAAAGTTTTGAATATTCATAAGTTTTAGAATCAATCACATTACTAACAATTACAATTGCAGTTTTTGTAATTTTTTCATTTCTAATTTTTTTTACAATATCACCAAGAGTACCTTTAACAATTTTTTGATCTTTCCAACTTGCTCTGTACACTACAGCTACTGGAGTTGATTTTTTGTATCCTCCTGCAATTGATTCTGTTACAATATCAGAGAGTAAATGAACACTAAGATAGAAAATGAGAGTAGCTTTGTGTTTTGCTAACTCAGAAATCTTTTCTCGTTTTGGCACTTTAGTTCTAGATTCTGCTCGAGTAACAATAATTGTCTGTGTAATACCTGGAAGAGTAAGTTGAGTTTCTAATGCTGCTGCTGAGGCTAAAAATGCAGTTACACCAGGAATAACGGTTGAAGATATTCCTTTTTCTTGTAAATTATCAATTTGTTCTTTAATTGCACCATAAATCGATGGATCACCATCATGTAATCTTACAACTAGTTTGTCTTTTTTTGCATTTTTGTATAAAATCTCAAATATTTCTTCTCTTACTAATCCAGCTGCATCATAGAGTTTTCCCTTTTTACAAAGCTTCAAAATTGGTGGAGGAATTAAAGAACCAGAATAAACTATAACATCTGCTTTTTGAATTAATTTTTTGGCTTTAACTGTGATTAATTCTGGATCACCTGGACCACATCCTACAAAAAAAACATTAGACACGTTTTACCACCAATATTGAAAAGTATTTTGTAGTTAATGTACCATCAGTGACTTCACCTAGAGTTAGCTTTCTAATTATTTCATTTTCAGTTCCCAAATCTTGCCCAATAGCAAAAACGGAATTATCAGGAAACCCAGATTCTTTTAGTAGATCTACTACTTGATCAAAATACCTGCCGTCTTTAAGAAAAACCATTGTTTCAGAATTTTTTGCAATTTCTTTAACGGTGCTTAAATCATAACATGATGGGATAATTGAAACCTTTTCTGCGCCCTCAGCAATACTTATGCCAACTTTTGATGCGAATGTAAATATTGAAACAATTCCTGGAATGGCACTAATTTTCATCGCTGGGTGATTTCTCTTAATTTCTTTATGCATGTACATCCATGTACTATACAAATAGGGATCACCCACAGTAAGATATACTACATTTTTTCCTTCCAAAACTTTTTCTGCCATGATATAGGCATTTTTTTTCCATGCAGCTTCAAGCAATTCTTTGTCTTTGGTCATTGGAAAAATTAATCTAATAATCTCTTGATTTTTAGATTTTTCAATTAATGATGATACTACAGACAATGCAATGCTAGGTCTATCTTCTTTTGAGGCTGGACACATTATTACATCAGCATTATGAATTGCGTTAACAGCCTTTACTGTAAGTAATTCTGGATCACCTGGACCAACTCCTATTCCAATTAATTCAGGCATGAAAAGTATGATTTTCCTCCCATTAAAAAGCTAGATTAAATTTTTGTTGCAGAAATTATAGTTACAGGGTTTCTAGCCAGCATCATAGTTCCTTTTGTTGTTTTTCTACTCTTTGATATGATGACTTGAGTTATATCAATAGATTCAAATTGTAATTTACCAAGTAAGTCTAAAACAGAATACAAAGTTTCAATTAGAATAATTCCAATTACAATTCTTCCTCCAGATTTTAATTTATCCTGACATAATTCTACAATCTCTTTAGTATCACCCCCTGTCCCTCCAATAAAAATAACATCAGCTATTCCTAATTCTAATATTTTTTCTTTTGCATTACCAAAAATAATTGAGATATTAGACACTCCAAACTTTTCAATATTTTTTTTGGTTAGTTCGATTGCATTAGGATCATAATCAATTGCCACTACTTTCCCTGTATTTTCTATTTGAATTGCAGCTTCAATAGATATTGATCCACTCCCACAGCCAATATCAAATACCGTTTGTCCAGGAGATAATCTAGCTTTACTTAGTTGAATAGTTCTTATTTCTTCTTTTGTGATTGGAACTTTTTCTGTTCGTTCAAAAAATTCGTCTGGGATTCCTGGAGTTTTATAATTCCACATGTTCTATCTTCTTTTTAATATACAAATACAACTAAAGGTTAATTCCACTAGAAACACTTCCTGAATGAACTAATGTGTATGTTACAATCCAGGTAAACAAGTAGAGAAAGATATAGCTACCGATACCTTGTGTAACAATTTTTTTTCTATCAGAAGAGGGTAATTGCATTTTCATTCCCTTAGCAACTATTATTGTTCCAATAAAAATGATAATCATAAAAGCAATTGAAGCCCATCGTCTTTCTTCTCCCTCTATATCTTCAAAAATGAAAGTAGCTATTGTTCCTGCAATAATGGCAAGACTGACTCTCAACCAAAATAATTTGTTTAGTTTTCTATCCTTTTCACTTTTTTCTGCTATATTTGTAATAGGTTCTGTCGGAGGTGTAGAAGTCTCACCAGATTCAGTATCTGGAGTTTCCTCAGATTTATTCTCAAAAGATTCTTTTTTAGAATCTTCAGGTTGGGAGGTAGGTTCTGAGGTTTTCTTTTTATGTTTTGCCATGGAAATTTCTAGTGTGTCTCAATTAATCCTTGTTTAATATCTTTGGTAAGAAATTAAACATAAAGAACAGCAACAATATAATTTCCCAAACAGATGATTTTGGTATGACACTTGCAGGAATTGAGCTGAATTTTCTTGTAAATAAAATTTCTGAAGAAGTTCAGGGTTACTATGTGAGTAATATTTGGGGAATTACCAAGGACAGTATTTTATTCAAATTACATCATCCTGAAAAATCAGATATTTTTATGATGATTTCGACTTCTGGAGTTTGGTTAACTTCGGTAAAAATTGACCAAATTGAACCTAATAGATTATTGAAAAGATTACGAAGTGATCTTCTTAGATTTAAAATAAAAAAAATTGTACAGATTGGCTCAGAAAGAATTGCATATTTTACATTTGAGGGATTTGATAAGGAATTTGTAATAATTGGTGAATTTTTTGGTGATGGAAATATCTTACTTTGCAACGAAGAAATGAAAATTCTTGCTTTACAACATTCTATAGATGTACGACATCGTAAGTTAGGCGTAGGTATGAAATATGTAACTCCACCTTCAAGTGGATTAGATATTTTTCATATAAAGGAATCAGATTTTGAAGATTTGAAAGCATCTGATTTGATTGCTGGTAAATGGATAGGTAGAACTTTGGGTCTGCCCAAAAAATATGTTGAGGGAATTTTTGAGACTGCAAAAATAGATTCTAAAAAATTTGGGAAGGATTTTTCACAAGATGAAATAAAAAATATTTTTGATGTAACAAAAACAATTGTTACTAATGTAATTACTGGAAATCATGATCCAATAATAATTCGAAATGATAAGACGGAGGTAATTCCTATTAAATTGGGGAAAATAGATGAAAAATGTTCTTCTGTTAATAGTTTTATGGAAGGATTAGATATTGTTTTTACAGAAAATATTGTTGCTAAAGGAAAAAGTGCTCAATTAACTGAATCAGATAAAAAAATAAAAGATCTTGAAACTCAAATATCTGAGCAAGAAAAGGCTATAGAAACTGTTAAAGAAAAATCAAACTACATAACAAATTTGGCAAATTCTCTTTATGTCATGGTATCAAAAGGAATATTTTCTATAGATGATGTTAATGCTCAAAGTATTTTAGATGAACATAAGGCAAAATTAACTCAAGAAAAAGGCATTTCATTGATTGTTGTTAGGGATGAAAAAATAAAAATAAATCCAAAAGATCCTTTACAATCAATTGCTTCAGTTTTATTTAATGAGGCCAAACGCCAATCTGGCGCAATCAAATCAATTGATCAAATCAAAAATAAAACTAAGAAAAAACTTGAAAAATTAAAAAACAAAACCGAAGCGGAAATGAAGGAAATTATAGTATCTGAAGTTAGGAAAAAAAATTGGTATGAACGATATAGATGGTTTTTTACCTCTGATGGAATGCTTGCAATAGGTGGACGAGATGCCCCTTCAAATTCAGCAATTGTAAGAAAACATCTTGGAAAAAATGATAAAATCTTTCATGGTGATATTTTTGGATCTCCGTTTTTTATACTAAAGGATGCTGAAAATCCATCTGCTGTTAGTATGAATGAGGTTGCACATGCTACTGTTTGTTTTAGCAGGGCTTGGAGAGAGGGAATGCATGGTCTTAATGCTTATTGGGTAAATCCTGAACAGGTAAAAAAATCAGCGCCAAGTGGACAATTTCTTCCTAAAGGATCCTTTACAATTGAAGGAAAAAGAAATTATGTAAATATACCATCTCTTAAATTAGCAGTCGGAATAATACCACAAGATGAGCATTACCTTTTAACATCAGGTCCTATAAACACAATTAAAAAAAATTCACTTTGCTATGCTATAATTGAGCCACACGGTTCAGAGATGGTTGAAGTTGCAAAGAAAATAAGATTAGAATTCTCTAAATTAGAAGAAGAAATCACAAAGCAGATAAGCATAGATGATTTTGTTCGTGCTCTTCCTGCTGGTCAAAGTCAGATAAAGGAAGTAGGGTATGGAGATGCTTCTTAAAGAAAAAACCGAACCATCTTTTTTTGTTGATGCAATGTTAGGAAATATTGCAAAAAAAATGAGATTGATGGGTTATGATGTCAAGTATTCGTCAAATATTGAAGATGATGAATTGATTAGAATTGCCAAAAATGAAAAGCGAGTAATTATTTCTAGAGATGGTGAATTGATTAGAAAAGGACTTAGAACCGGAATAAAATCTATCTTTTTAAAAAATCAAAAAGAGATTGAACAGTTAAAGGAGATAGTAAATAAATTAAATTTAAAATTAATAGAAATAAATGGAGAAAAAGCAAGGTGTCCCAAATGTAATTCTAAAACTCAATCAATAATGAAAAAAAATATTCATGAAATATTTCCAAACAAAATTTTAGAACTTAATGATAAGTTTTGGCAATGCAAATTTTGTGATCAAATTTTTTGGGAAGGCACACATATAAAAAATCTACAAAAAATTGTAAGTGAATTAAATGAAAAATAATTTCAAGATTTCAAAAAAAAATGGCGAAATTCTTGTAAAAACTGCAAGATTGATAATTACTGAATATTTAAAAAATGGTTTCAATACAGAGTTGGAAACAAAATTTCAAGAAGATTTTTCGTTTAAATCGGGTGTTTTTGTCACACTAAAAAATTCAATAGGATTACGAGGATGTATAGGATATCCATTACCTGACAAAAAATTGTTTAATGCTCTAAAAGAGGCCACCATTGCTGCAGCTACGGAGGATCCTAGATTCCCTCCAGTAAAATATGAAGAACTTGATTCTATAACTTTTGAGGTGACTGTCCTTTCACCACCGAAAAGAATCGAAGTAGATGATTCACAAGAATATTTGTCAAAAATAAAAATTGGCCAAGATGGATTAATTGTGAAATATGAATACAATTCTGGATTACTTTTACCTCAAGTTCCAATTGAGTATAAATGGAGTACAAAAGAATTTCTTGAGCATACATGTGAAAAAGCTGGATTGCCTAAAGATTTTTGGCAAAATAATGAAGTGGAAATTCAAAAATTTGAAGGAATAGTGTTTAAAGAAAAATATCCAAAAGGGGAAATTATTCAAGAAAAGTTATTGGATTAGATGAATCAGTATCTAGATACATCTCTTTTCCGTCTTCTAAGGAGGAAAATTCCTCCTCAGTTACAGTGACTAGTGGAATATTTGCTAATGCACATCCAGTGGCCACAGTAAGATCTACTTTTTCACAAATCATCGCTAGAGGTGCAGAATTATTTGATTTAATTGAATAGATTGTGTATGCCCCCACACTACTGCCAATACCATAAGGAAATACCAGAATCGTATCCTTGACTGATTTTTGGAATAGATCGTGATGTTCATCGTTTATGATTCCAGTTTTTTTATCCATTGTTCCGAGAAAATTTATTGGATTTTGAGATTTTAGAATTACACCTTTAACTTTTCCTTTTACTAAAATTTTTTTCATTTAGTTTCATCTTTGATAATTTCAGATAGTGATTTGAGATTTACATCTACCCCATTTGAATTTTTTAGATAATAAGCCCCTTTGATACTATTGGTAGTTACGGCATCTACTTCTTCTTTTTTAATTAATGGAGTTAAGCAAGTACAACAATCTGAAAGGATTTCACATCCTGCTTGTTCTAACTTGTTTGTATGTCCTAATTTTGTCGCTTGTTCTTTGATAATTCTTGGACAAAATATCATGCATCTTTTTTTGAACGAACGTCCTTTGAGTCTTAGAGCTAAATCAGAAATTTCTTCTAATCCCAATTGTGGACTACCTAAGGTAATTAAATCTCCTTTTTCACAAGTGTTTAATTCATCATAAATTTTATTCATTTCGTTTTCATCAAAATCAATTTTTTCAGATTCTGAATCATCCTCATCAAAATCAAATTTTGCACAAGTTCCAGAAGTACCCATTCCTCCACAAAGTGATTTACAGCTTCGACGATCCATGTGGCCTATTCCAGATATGTTTACTGATTCATTACCAACCTTTCCAGCAAAAAATCCAAGCATTCCATATGTTAGTTCATTTGGATTATCCACTTTCATTCGGATTGTGAGTTTAGATGAGGTTGCTTTTCTAAGTGAGGAATATGGGCTCTTTCCTGTAAGAGCACTTGCTAAAGCACTAAATGCACTTTCTTTGTTTGTTTTTAAATTATCAAAGGAATTTGCATGGATTGCAGCATTGCTTTCTGCAAATGATACCTGTGTTCCTTTTTTTGGATTATCAAAAATTTCATAGGGAATGCAAGAAAAGGATGGGATAACCCCCATTGTTTCATATGATTTTTTAATGGATAATTGCTTTGAGATAAAATTATTATCTAGATTATAATTAGATACATTATCAATATCAAATCCCATTGGATTAAGACTAGTCTTCACCTTTACTCTTGCATCTTTACTAATACTAGAGAGAAATTCTTCCCCAGCATCCCCAATGGTATTATAATTTACTCCAGAAAGATGAGCCCACTCTATTGGAATAAGTTTTTCAGCGTCAGTAGCTTCCCCTGTTGCAACTAAGATCCGATAAGCCGTCTGCATAGTTTCACCTTGTTCACCTTTTAATGCAGATTCTTCTTCTCTAGTTAGATCCAATGTTATTGGTTTACTATTACAGATATAATACTTGTACGTAAAAAATTAGATGGAAATGAAAAAAATTCTTCAAGGAATGATGGACACAATGAATTCGGTAAACCCCCCAAGAATGACTGCTCTTAGAGAGCTTCATGAGGCAGAAACAGGTGGACCATTTAGCATACTTATTGGAACTATATTATCTGCTCGTACAAAAGATGAAAGCACAACTAAAATAGTCAAAATGTTATTTTCTAAATACAAAAATGCAAAAGAATTAGCAAATGCCAAGTTAAAAGATGTAGAAAAAACTATCAAACCAATTGGGTTCTATCATATCAAAGCTAAAAGAATTATCGAGGTTGCAAAGATAATTGATTTTAAATATAAAGGAAAAGTACCAGACAATCTTGAACAATTAGTAGAGCTTCCAGGTGTAGGTAGAAAAACTGCAAATTGTGTTTTAGTTTATGCTTTTGATAAACCGGCAATACCTGTTGACATTCATGTTCATAGGATTTCTAATCGATTAGGATTAGTTGAAACCAAAACTCCTGAGGAAACCGAGATGGAATTGATGGAG
The DNA here is from genome assembly GCA_029863275.1 of Candidatus Nitrosopumilus sp. Classification (GTDB taxonomy): domain Archaea; phylum Thermoproteota; class Nitrososphaeria; order Nitrososphaerales; family Nitrosopumilaceae; genus Nitrosomaritimum. The sequence continues at coordinate 50,535 of JAOTVS010000003.1, read as the reverse complement.
AAAATTCCTAGAAAATTTTGGCTAGAGATTAATGATACATTTGTGATGTATGGTCAAAATATTTGCAAACCCATAACTCCAATGTGTGATGTTTGTAAGATTAAAAAAAGTTGTAAATATTACCAATCTAGGACCGCTTCTTAGTCAAAAAGAGGGCCCCTACAAGAACTCCAATCCCTGCGGCTAAATAAAATGGGAAAAATGCAAATATATTTTCTGAGGGATCTCCTGAAAGAAATTCAACTATCATGCTTCCAGAATTTACTGCAAGGGGATCAGTTGAGCCTTCCAATCCATGTACAGAGTAAGAGTCAATTACAAATGAACCAATATTTAGATTAGAAACTGTTATTCTTGCCCCATTGTTTACAGTTAATCCTCCCCTTTCAGTATAAGATAATATGAGTTTTGTTGCAGGATACCAGCCTCTATTAGTGTCACTTTGTACAACTACATATCCCTCTCGATCCGTATTTACTGCAACCCAAAATTTTTCGGCGGGTGGAGCCCCCATACCTATTTCTATAAATTTGTCAGAATTTTTATCGTAAAACTTGATAACGCCATTTCCATTTGGATTTTCATATACAAGATTATTGTCAATGGTTATTTGCCAGCTTATTGCATGATCATTTTCTAAATCAATAATTATTGCATCTCGCGAAATTTTGTTAAATTCATCGAATGGAATTTGTATAGTGTCAATAATAATAGAAGGATTTTTTTGTTCCTGAGCAAACACAGGATTAATAAGAAATCCTGAGATAATAATCAGGGTTATAAGATATCTCATAAGTGAAATTAATTCTGAGTGAATAAATATCTAGTCAACAAAAGGATGTGAATGATCTAGAATTACTTTTGCTACTTCTGGTCTTAGAATAAATTCAGATGGGGCTTGGCCATTTTGGATCATATCTCTTAGTTTTGTTCCACTGATTTGCTCTTTTGAATCATCATTATGTGGGCATACCTTCGGATTTGTATAGGTTAAACATTTCCTGCAATAGAAAAATGCAGGGAAGAAAACAGGAGAAATTTCTAATTCAGGATAATCATCAAATATTTTTTGAGCCGCAAAAGGATCATAAAAATTTCCGACTCCGGCATGATCCCTTCCTATAATAATATGAGTACAGCCATAATTTTGTCTCATTATAGCGTGATGAATGGCCTCTTTTGGACCGGCATATTTCATTTCAGTTTGCAAGGTTCCAAGTTTACATCTATTTTCAGGATAATAGTTTTGAATCATTGTTTCATAGCATTTTATGATTACCTCATCTACAAAGTCACCTGATTTTTTCTTTCCAATAATCGGATTGACAAAAACTCCATCTCTGGTGGTAATTGAGGTTTTTTGAAGCATCTCATGGGCTACATGAGGAGGATTTCGTGTTTGGAAGGCACAAATTGTTTTCCATCCAGCTTTTGCAAATTCTTCTCTGGTTTGTAAAGGAGTTAATCGATTTTTCCTAAGTTCAGTTTCCTCAGGTCTTTGAATGTAATCGATCTTACCACCAACCAGAAAATCTTTCATATTCTTAGTTTTGGCAACACCAGGATGTGAAATATCATTTGTTCCGTAGACTCCCTTCGAAGTTTTTTCTTTATCAAAAGAAAAAGTCTCTTCTACATGTAGGACTGCAACTCCTAATCCTTGATGATTTTGCAATAAAACATCACTTGCCTCCTTCATTTTTGTAGCTGTTGTTTCATCAACATCTAAAACAATAGGGATCGTCCATGCTAACCCGTTTGCTAATTTTCCTTTTGATACTACATTTTCAAAATCTTCTTTTCCTAAAAATCCCTCTAAAGGACTAAAAATTCCATCAGCTATATTTTCAACATCATTTGCAAGATCTTCAGAAATTGATATTGAAAACATTCCGGATGCATCGATTTTATTAATTCGATTTACTAGAATACCACCATGGGGTTTGATTACTCCGTCACTCATTATACTCCCTCTGCCATATGCAATCCACATTCTTTTGTATCATCATTTTCCCACCACCAGCGACCAGCTCTTAAACCTTCACCATCCTTTACTGCTCTAGTACATGGATCACAACCAATGCTAGGATACCCCTTGTCGATAAGAGGGTGATACGGAACATTATTTTCTTTAATATAGTTCCAAACCTGATCCCAACTCCACTCAAGTAAGGGATTAACTTTGACAATCCCGTCATATTTTTCATCAATTTCAAGCATTTTGGCATTTTCTCGAGTTGAAGTCTGATCTCTTCTAATGCCAGTTATCCATCCATCCAAATTTGAAAGCATCTTACGTAAGGGTTTTACTTTTCTAATTCCACAGCAAAGTCTCCTGTTTTCAACACTATCATAAAATAGGTTGATGCCTTTGGTTTGAACCATTTCTTTAACTTCTGACGCCTCTGGAAACATTACCTCAAAAACTACATTGTATTTTTTTGAAAGAATGTCCATAATATCATATGTTTCTTGAGGTAACCTACCAGTATCTAAAGTAAAAAATCGAAATTTAGGATTAATCTTTATCATCATATCTATCAAAAGAGAATCTTCTGCTCCAAAACTTGAAGCTTTTGCTACTTTTGGATGTAAATTATTTGATGTCCATTTTAAAACATCTTCAGTAGTTTTTAGGGTAGGGTTAATTTCATCGAGTTCTCTTTGAGTAAATTTTACCATAAATTCTTTCATTGTTCGTTGTTTTATAATGATTACCCGTTGGTTTTATCCTAAATTATAAACAAGTAAATTTTAAAATAAAAAAGATGAGTGAAGTATCGTATGTTGTAGTTTTTCCAACAATATTTTCAAAGAATAAAATTCCTCAATTGATTTTAAATATTAAAAAAATTTTAAAAATTAGAAATCAAGAATTTCAATCGATTAAACGAGATGGAGATGTAATCTTAATTCATTCCGGAGATCCTGTATTTTCCTCATCTGCAATAAATTTAATTTTTGGAGTTGAAAAGGTGGCAATAGCCAGACAAGTAAAAAATGATTTTAAGATAATGGTATCTGAAATTACTTCCCTGGGAGGTAATCTATTACTAAAAGGAGAGAAATTTCTTGTTAAAGTTGAGGGGACATCAAAAGGATTTTTTCCAAAAGATGTTGAGATTGCCGCAACATCATCTATTATCGAAAAAAAATCTAATTTAGGTGCAAGACCAGGTACGGAGGAAAATTATGATAAGTTACTTTATACGTATTTGACGAAAAATAATGCATACATTTGTATTTTCATTGATAAGGGTCAGGGAGGAATATCTTTTAATTCACAAAAACAAAATACCGTTTGCTGCATATATGATGAATTATCTGCAGTTTCTTGTTTTGAAACAATAAAACAAGGTTTTGACCCGAAGATAATAGTCTGTTATAGAAAGAAATCAGAATTAATAAATTTGGTAAAAACAATTAATCAAATAATTCCAAGACTAGTAAAAGAAAAAGTTTCAATAGATTTTTTTCAAGTAAAGATAAATCCCATTGGGGCAAAAAATTATCGAATTTTTATAAATTTGGTAATTGAAGTTTTACTTCATGAAGCCAAAAAAAACCAATTGACTTATGTTTCATTAGCACTATCTCCCTTAGTTTTTTCACAAGAATTTATTGAAAATTCAATGAAAAATATATTTCAAAATAATAAATTGCCAATTTTGCCTCTTAATGGAGTTGACACAAAAATGTTCGATATAGCAAAAGAAATTGGATTAGAGAAACAGATTGAAAAATTAAATAAAGTAATCCAAATGAATTCAAAAGAAATTCCTAAAAATAAAGAGAATGATGTAAAATCTGCTATAAAAACAAAAAAAACCGTGAGGGTAAAGATTGGGCCAAATAACGTGCATGATATTTTAGATTCTCTAGAAGAAAATCATTGAGAATTTAAACGGCGTTGATAGATTTCTTGTCATGTACAAAATAGGGGAATTTATTTACCCGTGGGGTAGTGGTCATTATTCTCGTATGATAAGGTTTCATGAGGCATTCTCTGAATACATGAATGAAGAATTTGAGTCTCATTTCTCAAGCAAAGATCACGTTTATCAAAAATTGTTAGAAAAATTTCCTGATAAAAGAGATAGAATTCACAATATTTTGATGCCTACACCAATTGATGGTAAATTTGGTCCAAGTATCTTGCTTTCAATGTTGAATTTTTTATTACCAATTAAACAGAATCCTCCCCTAGTAAATCAGATTATAGATTATTTGAGAGAGGAAAGAAAGTTGTATAATGAAGAAAAATTTGATTTGGTAATTAATGATGGTGATATGGGTTCAAATATTTTAGCAAAAAATCGGAACATACCAAGTCTTTTCATTACAAATCAATTTAGACCAAAATTGTATAATTCAAGAGCATATTTTTATCCTTCACTTTATTTTATAGCAAAACAAATTGCGAAAGCAAAAAAAATTATTGTCGCTGATTCTCCTCCACCTTATACACTATGTGAATTCAATCTAAATTTTACAAAAGATGTAAAAAATAAAGTTTCTTACGTGGGACATTTTATGAATAAAAAAATTAAAAATAAAACTTCACCTTCAGATCTCGAAAAAATTATTCGTGATTGTGAATTTGGATATTGGATGAGAACTGGAAACAAATCAACTAATGATGGAACAGGAGAAAGATATGAACAAGTTTTCCATAGTGATGAAATAAAAAATGAGAAAAGAATAATATCTCATGCAAAAAATGATCCTTCTATTAATTCCGTTTTAGGAATAGATGGAATGAAATTCTCTATTTCTGAAGCCCTAGAGAAAAAAATTGATTGGATTCAAATTGATGTTGGTTTTCTTTCCGAACAAGAAAAAGAGGAGGTGTTGAACCAAAGTAAATATGCAGTTGTCAATGGTTCACATACTGTTATGGGTGAAATATTAGGAGGTAAATCAAAGCCAATAATTGGATTGCCCATTTATGATGAGCATACAAATAATATCAAATGGGCAGAAGAGAAAAATTTAGGGATTTTAGCAAACAAAACTCAAGATGTGATAAAGGCAATAAAAACAATCAAAGAAAATTATGATGAATTTGAAGGGAATTTATTTGATTTTTCCAAGAATTTTGTTTCAAAAGGAGCAGAAAATACTGCAAAAATCGCCGTTGAGACCCTAGAAGAAAAGAGATAAAGGAATATTTTTAGATTTTTAGTTATCTGGCACGCGGGATTTCGATGGGCGAACTGACCGAAAGGGATGAAGATATAATCCGCGTGTCAGATATTTTGAAAATCGATCAAAAGATATGTGGGAACGCTTTTATGGAAAAAATTAAGTCATATCAACAGTGCCTAATTGCCCAGAGTGTTCAAATAGAGAGAAAAAGAAAATTCAAGCTAAATACGAAGAAGAAACTCCTGAGGAAGAAAGAGGAAGAGATGATTTATTCAAGTTATTTGATGAAATAGATTTTCCAATGAAAATGGATTCTGCAACAAAGCATTTCATTTGTAAAAGATGTGGATTGTATGCTACAAGGGAACAAGTTTCAGATATTCGTTATAAATTAAATCAGAAAGAGAGAACGAGAGAAGATAAACAAGATGATTATTTAGAGTGGTGGCAAAAAAGTAAAAAAGACAAAGAACTAAACTAGAGCTGAAGTTTATGGTAAAAAAGAAAGATGAAATTCCAGATTGGGTTTCTGATGAAATTCAAAATGCAAAATTTAAGAAACCCAAGGAGTTAAAGAGAAGTGGATACATCTTAGAGATTTATGATGCGGATAATAAAATAGATGCTCAGCTATATGATCCAGTTGAGGATGGAAGACATATTATAACATTGGATTTGCCAAAAAAAATTGAGGCTTCAAAATTGGAGAAAGGTGTAGTTTATGAATTTACTTTTGATCAACATAAAGCACCCCTAAGCAAAAAAGTAACTGAGTTTCTACAAAAAGAAAAAGAAATTGAGATGGCTGCAATTTATCAATTTGAATTAAAATCATTAGAACTCTTAGATGTAGGATCTAGTAAACCTGAAGAATTGGATGAAGAGTAATCTAATTTTGCTCTTTACTGTCTAATTGTTTTCTAAAAACAGAGCCTAAAATCGGATTTATCAGGTATGGAAAAGTACTTTTCAACCAAACTGCTATACGCACAATTGAGGGAACAATGATTTCTAATCTAGGAGAATCAGATGCTTTTAGAATTGCCTTTGCAACAGTTTTTGCACTAATAGAGATTGGAGAATATTTTGGCATGTTTTTGAATGATGAATGTTCAAAGAAATTTGTGCGAACCATAATGGGGCTAACTACTGTTACCCCGACTCCAGTTTCTTTTAGCTCATGTTTGAGACCCTCTGAAAAACCCAACATTGCAAATTTGGTTGCACAATAGGGTGCAATTCCAGGCAAACCCATACTTCCTGCAACTGAGGCAACATTAACAATATGACCAGATTTTTTTTTAATCATTGATGGAAGAAAAATTTTAGTACAGTAAATCATTCCAAAATAATTTGTGGCCATTTGTGATTCAATTTCTTCAATAGTCAAATCAACAACTGACCCAAAAATTGCAAATCCTGCATTATTTACCAAAATATCAACTGAATCATATTTTTCTAAAATTATTTTAGAAATTTTTTTAACTTGTAATTTATTAGAAATATCACATTCACAAACAAGTGAAGAAATGTTGAATTTGCTCAGTTCCTTGTCAAGCTGATCTAATTTGTCTTTTCCTCTTGCAACTAGAATTATGTTTGCACCTCTTTTTGCAAATTGAATGGCAGATTCACGTCCTATTCCAGAGGATGCTCCTGTAATCAGTACTACTTTATCTTTAAAATTCATAATTCAAAAAATCTTTTAGAAGATAAAGTAGTTTCTATGTAGAATCAGAGTTTCTATATCTGCTCAAAGCCAGTTTTACGAGTAGTATCCATGTTACCGCAATTGGTATGTAATAAGTGGCTATTCTCCATCCTATTACAGTATTCCATATTGCGTTTCCTTCAAGGATTTGTAAATCAAATGGATTTTGATTATTCAAATAGGCGACAATTCCAAATTCAGCCAATCCAGAACCTCCAACTGTAATCGGTAAATTTCCTATTGCATTTGCACCCATTACTGCCATAATAGAGTCAAAAATTCCTATAACATAACCTGTTCCAAATGCAATTATCATAAAAGATATTCCATAAAATGACCAAGAAACCAAAGAAATGAAAAATGTTATTGTAAATATTTTTTTCGATTCATTTGTTCTAAGATTTTTTTTGCTCATTACACAAACTTCTTCCATCCAAGAATTTGTTTTACTAACTAGATTTTTGCCTTTTTCTTTTCCAAATTTTTCAACTAGAATGGAAATAACTCTCGGAAGTTGGAATATTCTCTTTGATGATAAAAAGAATAAAGCCATCCATAATGTCGTTACAAAAATACTAGTTCCTAAAATAATTACTCCAACAACATATGCTCCGTGCATTAAGGCTAAAATACCTGCCATAATTGACAATAAACCTGCAGCAAAGACTTCAGTTACTATATCCATAATTGCAATCCATGTAGATTTAGAAGGAGAGACACCTTTTTTGTGGAGATAATAAATTACAATAAATTCTGCACCAACAAACATTGGCGTTGTAAATTTAATAAATTCACTTCCTACTCTTACACCAGTTAATTTCCAAAAGGAATCAAACTTTCCTAAATATTGTTGAGTAATATATGCAAACTTTATTCCTTGAAGTCCTAGTTTTATCATCATGGCAATTACTGCCATCACAAATGGAAAGATTCCAATGGCAAAAACATCTTCAATTTTAATATCAAATTGTAATGCAATAAACAGAATTGGGATAAGAGTAATAGGAATTACAACAATTCTCCAATTCATTTGAAAAAAATTTTATAGATTCAAATATGAAAGTTGACCCAATTTTATGACTAAATTTACTGTGCCTACTTCTAGCTTGAAATATAAGCCAACAAAGGAATTTTAGACCATATTGAAAACAATTTTTGTAACTGGTACTGCCGGTGCGGGTAAATCTCTTTTAACCTCAAAATTATATGATTATTACACACAAAATGGTGCGTTTGCAGCCATTTTGAATTTGGATCCAGGTGTTGAGAGTCTTCCATATACTTGTGATATTGATGTCAGAGATTATATCGACATTGTATCAATAATGAAGGAATATGATTTAGGGCCAAATGGGGCTCTAATAATGGCAAATGATCTGATTGCTTCAAAAATCGATGACATAAGAAATGAAGTAGAGAGAGTAAATCCAGATTATTTGTTAGTAGATACACCAGGTCAAATAGAATTATTTGCTTATAGATCTAGTGGAAGTTTTATTGTAGAGAATTTAACTAGTGAAGAGAAAACGAGTGTATTTTTATTTGATGGTTCCCTAATTACAACGCCAGTAAATTTTGTTTCTATTGCTCTTCTTGCAACCTCCATAAGATTGCGTCTTCACGTACCTACTGTAAATATAATTACAAAAACAGATCTTATCGGTTCAAAGCTAAAAGACATTATTGAATGGTCAGGTAACATCAGAACATTGGAAAATGCAATAGCAAATGATGCAGATGGTGAAACGTATTCTTTGGTGACCAATATTTTACGAGGGCTAAATCTTAGTGGTTTTGCTCAAGGCTTAATTCCAGTTTCTAATGTGACAGGTGATGGATTGGTGAATTTAGAAGGAGCATTAAGCAGAATTCTTAATTTAGGTGAAGAGGTAGAGGATTAAATGACTTTAACTATAACTGTTGCAGCACCATCATCTACTGCAAATTTAGGACCGGGATTCGATGTATTTGGACTGGCAGTCAATGCATTTTATGATGAAATTACGCTTACAAAAACCAAGACAAAAGGAGTAATTATAGTAGCTGAAGATGATATTCCAACAAATCCTGATAAAAATACGGCAGGATTAGTTGTAAAAAATATGATTAAAAAATTCAAAACTAAGGACGGGATTGAAATTAAAATTAAAAAAAATGTTCCTGCAGGATATGGAATGGGAAGTAGTGCAGCATCAGCAGCTGCAGCTGCAGTAGCATTTGATAAACTGTATAAATTAAAGTTAGATGAAAATTTACTTGTCGAGTTTGCCGGAACTGGTGAAAAAGCTAGTGCGGGTTCAATCCATTATGATAATGTTGCAGCTTCAGTTTTAGGTGGATTTGTAATTGTAAAAACTGATCCCTTAGATATTATCAAAATTGATCCACCGAGTAATTTACGAATGGTTATTGCAGTTCCAAGATTAAAAGTTCCAAAAAGGAAAACCAAAGTATCAAGAAGTGCAATTCCAAAAAAAATTAGCCTGACATCTAGTACCAAAAATCTATCAAATGCAACAGCAATTGTTGTTGGATTTATGAATAAAGATCCCGAATTGATTGGAAAATCAATAAAAGATATGATAGTAGAGCCGGCTAGAAAACATATGATTCCTGGATTTTCTAAAGTTAAAGAAAACGCACTAAAAGCTGGAGCATATGGAGTAACCATAAGTGGAGCAGGTCCTTCAGTTATTGCATTTTCAAAAAGTTCACAAGATCTAAAAAAAATTAGTCAAGCAATGACCAAAGGTTTCGAATCAGCTAAACTAGAATGCCAAACTATTATTTGTAAACCTAGCATAGGTGCTAAAATTAAAACCTAATTGGAGATAATTTAATGAAAAAAGCGGTTGTGGTTTTTAGTGGAGGAATAGATTCTGTTTGCGTTGCATCATATTTAAAACCAAAGTATGAACTTTATGGAATTTCATTTTCTTATGGTCAAAAAGCAAACCAAGAAATTGTTGCAGCAAAATCATTTGCAAAAAAATTATGCCTAAAGAAACATAAAATCGTAGATATTGGCTTTATGAAAGAATTGTATGGAGATTCAAACGTATTGACCAGCTCTAAAAGAAAAATACCAAGTAAATTCGATTATTCCATTGTTGTTCCAATTAGAAATGCTGTTTTTCTCTCTATTGCCTCTGCTTGGGCATTTACTCTAAATGCATCGTTAGTTGCTTATGGAGCGCATACTGGAGATAGTAATTATCCTGATTGTAGACCAAATTTTGCGAAAAAATTACAATCTTCGTTTAATCAAGGAGAAATTGATGGCATAACATTAGGATTGCGAAAAAGTATTGAAATCTGGTCTCCCTATAAAGCGGGTCTTTCAAAAAGTGATTTGCTAAAATTTGGCTATAAAGCTATTGGAGAATCTATTTTCAAAACTTGGAGTTGTTATTCTAGTGGAAGGTATCACTGTGGTATTTGTGAATCATGTAATAATCGAAAATTTGCATTTGAGAATTCCGGGATTAAAGATAAAACAAAATATTTAAAATAAATCTAATATCTGTTTCTAAGAATTTTCTTTTTAAGAACAAGACCTCTAATAATGATAAACCATACCAAAAAACATGCACCAAATGTCCCTGTTAAAATCCAATTCCCAACTTCAGGTGCCACCTCAAAAGATTCTGCAACTTTAAAAGATATTGCAAAAGAAAGAACGATTACAATTACTACTTCGATTACATACCATATCCAAGATGGAAAAGATTCGCTTGGAATATGGATATTATCATGTGCAACCATAGAAATTCTGTTAAACAATGAATATTTAATTTTTCAGGTACTAAAATGAAGTATTAGGAGTACTTTTTCTTATCATAGCCATGATGCTTTCTTTTTCCTCTTTTTGTTCATATACCCCTCGATATGCAGATGAAGTTAAGGTGGCATCATTTCTTACTCCTCTCATTTTCATACAAAGATGTTGAGCATCAGCTACTACTAGTACTCCTTTTACTCCTTGGGTAAATAATTCGTCAGCTATATTTTTTGTTAATCGTTCTTGAATTTGTAGTCGTTTTGAATATTTTTCTACTAATCTAATCAGTTTTGATATTCCAAAAACTCGACCATTTGGAGAATATGCAATATGGATCTTGCCAAAAAATGGTAACATATGGTGCTCACACATGGAATAAAACTGAATGTCACGTGCAACTACCGTATCAGAATCCTCAGAAAATTGAACCGATAATTCAGAGTCAGATTCGTACCCTCCAAAAATTTCTTTATACATACGCCCTATTCTTTCAGGAGTGTCCCTAAGTCCCTCACGAGTTGGATCCTCTCCTATTTCTATGATTAATTCTCTGACTAATTTTTTTACACGTTCTTGATCCATTGAATACTTTTAGAGATTTTTTCTAGTATTTGAACCTAGTCTGATTTTTAGACTCGTGTTAATTTTAGGGGGCACCTATTAATTTGTGGAGTTGAGGGACAACCTTAACCTCAGCATAATATGGAAAAACAATATCATATAGATTTAGAAGAAGTTCTAAAGATGGCTCGGCTATTTCATTTGTAGGTTGTATTACAAAGCCATCAATTTGATCCTTGGAAACGGAATTGAATATGCTATTTACCAAATTATTAAAATCGTCTAATTCTGTTTTGGCACTTACAACAATTTTGATGTAAGTTATTTTTTTCTCAGAAACTGAAGATTTGAGGCAATTCATTGCGTTTTCAATTAATTGTTCATAGTGTTTAGAGTCAACAAATTTGGAATCCTTTGTTTTAAATTCAATTTTAATTATATCCATAAACGGTAAAACATGATTAAATTTATTGGAATCAAAACAGGATGATTCAAGATAGGTTGGAATTTTTTTACTTTGAACATATTTTGCCAGTACGGCTACTGCTTCATGTTGGACCAAAGGATCTCCTCCAGTAAAATTTACTTTGTATGTTTGTTTTTTTAAATTAGAATCAATTAGTTGAAAAGCTTCTTGGATATCATATTCCTTTCCTGAATCAAGGGGTAAGGATTCTTTTGTATCACAATAAAAACAAGTAAAGGGACAGCCTGCTAATCTAACAAAAAGAGTTTTGGTGCCATAAAGAATTCCCTCTCCTTCAACTGATGTAAATAGTTCAAATATCCTAATTTTCAAGTAATAGTACTGTTTTTTTTCATTATTTATTTAATGGGCTTTAATGCATTACTGGTTCTTTGGCATAAAACAATCCAGAAATAAAAAATACCACACCTAAAATTCCTATTAAACTTCCCACAAATTCTACTGTACTTTGCATGTCAACTTCTAAAGGAGCCCATAACCATGCCATTAAAGCGCCAACGACAATCATTGGAATACCTACACCAAAACTAATTTCTTTAGAAGCCATGTTCATGCTGTTTTGAAAATGTATATGAAGTTTATGATAAGTTTTGACTAAATTTGGATTTTTTCAAGAATTGTTTCTGATGCCTTTAGTAATGCAGTTGCCCGTTCAAATTCTTTTTTATCTACCAGATCTTTAATAGTTTGAATATTTTTGTTCATTCCATCTATAGTATGTGGGGTAAATTGATCAGAGTTAGAGATTTCAAGAATTATGTCTTCAGTTTGTAAAATTCTTAATTCTAGTAATTTACTTTCTGATAGCTCATATTGTGAGTGTAGTACCATAATATCCCTAACTTCTTTAATTATATCAGAAGGAGATATTGCTAAAGTAAGACCTTCTCTTGCGGTCTCTAGTTTTTGAATAATCTCTTCAGATAATTCAACTTTGTATGCATGTTCAATTAATCGATCAAGTTGTTTAAGATATTTTTGAGCAAATGTTTGAGCACGGACTAAATCTTTTTGTGAGGCTTGTTGACGAAGTTCTTCATTAAAATCAATTATAGTATTTTTGATTTCTTGAATTGTATTAGTTGCTTGCTCATATTGACCTTTATTAATTTGAGTTTTTGCAGCAACAAATAATTCATCAAGTGGTAAAAATACTATTGTCGAATTATGATTATTGGCGATTGTTTTTAAACTAGCGACATAACCTTGCATCCTAACTAGATCACTTGAGGGATTGGTTATTGGTAAGCTAGTTTTTTCTTCTGTTTGAGAAGTTTGGTTGGATTGGTTAGCTGTTTGATGGGATGTTTGATTATAAGTTAATAGATGGGATATTTGAGTAAATATTTTCATGGTAGATAGAAATTCCTGTTTAGCTAATTCCAAATCATCATTTGACAGGGCAATTTCTAGTGCCACAACTCCTTGTTGACCTTCTCCAAATAATTTTTTTATTTCCTCAGATGAATTATTTGATATTTGACTTTGGATTTTATCTTGTGCAGTTGTAGCTATTTTGAGTAAAATTGGCGGATTATCTTGGGCAAAACCATTACCTACTGAGCCTCCTAAAACCAAGCTAATTGTTAAAATTAAGAATCCAAAAATTGGTAAAGATTTCATTCTTCTTCCTCCAGGTTTTTCTTTAAAATTACAAGGTTTTGTAGATCCTTTTTAGTAATTTCAATTACTCCTAGTCTTTCTAATCTTTTAACTGCTCTCCACATGGTTGTTCTAGGCTGAACGAACTTTTTTCTTAATTCACTTTCAAAAACCTGACCACCGCTTGCAGAAATAAATTCAACTATTTTTTTATCATCTGCACGCATGTCAGGTACAAAATCGAAAATTTTTTGTGGATCTAAAAATTCCTTTTCATTTGATTTTTCAGAACTAATTTCCTCCTGAATAGTTGATGATGTTTTTGTTTTGTTTCTTTTTATAATTACTGATGCACCTGCAACTCCAGCTACGATTAACCCACCAACAACTATTGGTAGAGTAAAATCTTCTGCTACATTATTTGGATCAGCTGGAATAGAATCAATTGGTGGTTTTTCTATAGGGTTTTGTGGTGTTTCAAGAATATAATTTATTTCAGTAATACCACTTGTTAAGTCTAATTTAGTTTGCTCCTCCATTATTTCCATATTTTTAGGAATAGTACCCATTCCAACAATTATCGAGTTTGGTGGCATTAGTAACGTAAAATCAGATGTGGAATTAAAGGAAAAAGTCCAGACTCTTCCATCTTTTGAAATTAAATCATGAATATCATAGTCAACTGTAATACTAGATGAACCAAAAGTTTCGATCAAGGCTTTTGTTCCATTTATGTTACTGGTTAACAAAAACCCATTTTCACCTACTGTTACAAAATTATCAACTGATGGTCCGAATAAATCAAGTGTATAATCAGGTGATAATGGATCAACATCTATTTGAGTAGATATGTGTGTGGAACCATCTGAATACATGGTTAGATCTAAGGTTCTAGTAGAGCTGAATGAGGCTTGAAAAGGCATTCCGATCGCTACAACGACTAAACCCGCAAGTAGAATTGGGATCTTAATCATTGTATTGAGGATACCTTCTGTCCTTACAAAAAGCATTCCATCATCTACAAGAGATTCGTTCCTATGAAGGGGTTCGATTTGGGGGTTCAATGGCTAATACCTTAAGTTCATGCTCTCAACGAGTCCCTGAAATCTCTTGAATTCCTGGAAAAATTGAAGTCCTTTTTCAGTAATTAAAAAGACCCTATTTCTATCGTTTTTGACTGATTCGACTAAGCCAGCTTCTACCAATTTCTCACATTTGTCTAGTACTGCATAGTGAGATAGGTTGGCTTTACGAGATATTGCAGATATAATGATTCCATCGCGTCCACCATTTGCGGTAACGTCAAGGATATCACCCATTATGCCCATTTCGGACCTGTATTGTTGTTTTGACATGTACTAGTATAGCAACAGTTTGTTTATGAGGAATCTTCTGAAACCTCAAAGCGGAACACAAAGCGGAACACTAATTTCAATCTCCAAAAGTAAAACTTTTGTCTATTTTGATTGAGGAAGGAAAATATGAAGTTTTTATTGTGCCTGAAGAATATTTCTAAATTTAGCTAATTTTTGAAAAAATATTACCATTTGAAATTTTCTTAAAAAATTTCAAAATTTTATTTTCTTTTTCCAAATTTCAAGATTTTTTGTATATAAAGAACAGGACGTTTCATTACCATTCCTAAATTATTATTTGAAATATCCACCAATAATGAGAAAATATTAGAATAATACGGTTAAAGTGATGGCAATTTTGTTTATGCGTTCAACATCTCCCCTGGCTGTAACCTACTTTTATGCGGAAAGTGAAGAGAATCGAATTGGAGGAAATCCAGAATGATTGGAAATCTTTAGATAATTCTCAAAAAGAAATACTATAAACTTTTTTTATGAAAAATCAGTAAATGAAACGTCAGAGATCAAGGAAATTGCTTTTTTGAAGGATACTAATAATGAAATAAAAAGAATTTTTTCTTTAGAAGAATCTTCGGGATGGTCATATGAAGAATCCAAAGGTTATCAGTCTGGAATAGTCATTTTTGGTGGAAAGTCTTCTAAAGATGGAACAAAATTTTTGAAGATTTCAGTAAATGGGACTAAATCTATCTAAAGGTGAATTGAATTAAAGGTTATTGGAAAATCTAGCAATTCAAATCCAGATTTGATTGAAAATCTCTCTGGAAAGGACCTTGAATATAGAGTCATTTTTTCTGGTTATATGACAGAATCGATGAAAAAAATCAATTTTTAATTGTATTTTTGAATTCAAATCTGGAAAATTCTGAAAAAAGTCTAGATCTCCACCTTTTCCAAATTAAAAGTACAACATCAGAATCCATAAATTCTATTGATGGCAACCAAAAGGCAAGAAATCAAGAATTGGTGTAATGTCATCATTTTTTCTTTTTTATGATCAAAAAATCGTTCAGTGGGTCAGTTTTGAGAATACAAAATAACTTTTTATTCGTATTTTATAAATAATTTATTAAATGTTTGATAAGTTCAAGAATCAAGGAGAAGAAATGGAAGAAGTAAAACCTGAGGAAAAACTGAAAATTTTAGACACTACAATGTCAGAAGATTCCAGCAGTATAGGAATTGGAGATCTTATGAACAAGCGTGCAAAATTAGATGAAGCAATTGATTATGTAGGTTTAATGATTAAAAATTTGAAAGATAAGCGAACTGCATTAGAAAAGGATATTGAAGATGAATCAGTTGATATTAAGAATCTAAAGGAAAAATTAGAAAAAGTTAGTGCCTATATTGATGAAGAAAATCAAGGAATTAAAGAATTAACTCGTAAGAGACAAGAAGTAGAGAATGAAGCAGATAATGTAGGATCACTGATTAATAGTTTGAAGGAAAAATTATCTGGAATAGATAATATTGTAGATAGCGAAGGAAGCAGAGTAAAGCAGATTAAAGAGTCCAGAGAATCTCTATAAAGTTAAATTATGAAAAATAGTCTTTAAAGAAATTTTGTAGATGCAGTAGATGTAGTAGGCGTTGGAACTGATGGGAATAAATCTCCGGTAGAATTTTCTGCAACTGCGGCGGCTTCTTGTAATATTTTATCTGATTCCATATTTGTGGTCTCATCAATACCAAAGGCACCATCACCTGCGAAACTATCAGTCATAAACCCGCCTAACATGTCTGCCATTTGACCAATTTCTTGCTCAGCACCAGGCATTACTTTACCTAGAGAGGTTTTTAGATTTTTCATTAGACCCATCGTAGGCATTATTGTGACTACAGTATCACCTAGGTCATTGAAGGTAGTTAATCGTAATTCTATTCGTTCTAAGGCTATTCTTGCACTTCCCAAAATTTTACTTACTTTTCTAATCTCAGCTAATTCATTTGATAAAACTTTACTTTTTTGGGTATCATGTTGTTGTGTTGCCTCTACAATTCTTTGAAAAATTTTAGCATCTCGTTCATTTAGTTTAGTTAACATGTTGTCTAATTTTGAAATTTGTAAACTTAATTTTTTAATTGCAGTTTGAACTCTTGGTTTAAGAGCACCTTTTGGTTTAATTACATCATTAAATTTCTCAGCAATTCCTGGTTTTGGTTGTTTAGACCATTTATCTTGGAGTTGTGTCAATATTTTTAATTTTAAAATTAATACTTAATTTCGGGTGTAAAGATTCATTCACAGTACATTAAATTTTACTAACAAAAATGATTCACTATGAACAAAATGGAAAAAATTAGGCACCATTATGAATTTATTTTTATAACATTAAGATTAATTTACCCAAATGAATAAAAAATTTCTAATTCCTCCTATAATTATTTTAATTATAGTAATTATTGGGTTAGGCTCCCAATCAAATCCCTCAGATAAAAAAAATGTAGTTTTTCATATAACTTTAGCCAGTCCAGAACTATATGATAAAGGAGTTTATTCAAGCACATTTATCGTAGAAAAAGGAGAATACAAATTCAGATTTGTTCCTAATGGTGACAGTCCTCAAAATCTTTCGATTTCATTAAAAGGTGATGATTTTGAATTTTCTGAAAATTTTGTTTTGAATGGAACCTTACATGAAACTGGTATATCTGAATATTATACGTGGGATTATGATGGGCAAAAAGTAATTCTTATTCCAACTCAAAAAGAATTATCTATTAAAATAAACCCGAATGAAAATCTAAAAGGTAGTGTATCTGTTGATATCATCAGAAATTAGGAGGCGTGCCCCTCTTTTACAGAACTGTGAGAGATTTCCTCTCGTGGTCAGATGCGTTAAGATCTGATTATTTTTTTCGTTCTGTGGAGCCACGCAATTTAGTCGATAGGAATTATGTCCTTCGGCATGTAATTACGTAGGAATTTTAACTATTTAATATTTAATAAAAATTTTTGTATAAATTTTACTATTTATGGTAATTTTTTCATTAAACAAGTTATAGAAAATTTTCCTATAAACCTAAAAAAAATTATAATGAAAATATCTGAGTTATTATCTTTATTATATGATTTTTCAAAACTCCTTTAGTTAATTCTTAGTGATATTTTCTCAATTTACATATTCAATAAATTAATGGTTTAATCTTAAATTGCTAATTTTATAAATTCAAAATTTTATCAATTTTATCAATATCCTCAACGAGGTATAAATTACGAATTTTGTGAAAATATCTATTGAAATTAGATGGAAAAGTTGCGATAATAACAGGAGGGAGTAGAGGAATAGGTTTTGAAATAGCCAAGACTTTTTCTGAAAATGGAGCAAAGGTAATAATTACCTCAAAAAATTCTCTTCAGCTCCAAAATGCTGCTAATAAAATAAATAATACAATTGCAATACCATCAGACATTAGAAAAGAAGAAGAAGTCAAAGATGTTGTTGAAAAGACAATTGAAAGATTTGGAAAGTTAGATATTTTAATAAACAATGCTGGGATTTTCCCAAAAATTAAACAATTACATGAAATTTCAGAAGTAGAATGGAATGAAGTGTTAGATGTAAATCTTAATGGCGTATTTAGATTTACCAAATTTTCTATCCCCTATTTACAAAAAACTTCAGGTACTATTGTTAATGTTTCATCAGATGCAGGACTAAAAGCTTATGAGGGATTTAACGCTGATGCATATTCTGCATCAAAAGCAGCTTTGATTGTTCTAACAAAATGTTGGGCATTGGAATATTCAAAAAATAAGATAAGAGTAAATTGTATTTGTCCTGGTGTAGTTGACACAGATATGACAAAGCCCTTTTTGAAAACAGAAAAAGATAGGGATTTTATGAATAATGATCATCCGTTAGGTAGAATTGGACAACCTAAAGAAATTGCAAATTCAGTATTATTTTTAGCATCGCAAGATTCCTCTTGGACCACTGGGGCAATTTTAGCTGTTGATGGAGGACAATCAACTAAATAAATTCACATGAGTTTAATACTTGTCAAAATATACTTGACATGATGGCTGATCGAAAGAAAAAAGCAAAATTATTCATTTTACTCGGAATCATATGGATAGTTATCACTTTACCACTTCCTTGGATTATCAACAACCCCCAAGTTTCAGATTCTCAACTCAATACAATGTTGACAATTATTGGTGTAATGTCAATTCCATTTATCATGCTTGGGGTAGCGTGGAGTCTAAAGCCAGAGCTTACAACATAGGTAATAATAATTGCAAAATATTCCAATTTCAGATAAAATTCCAGAGTTAGATATAGCCTTGCAAGCAGTAACTGAAGCAGGAAATATTATTTTAGAGATTTATGAGGGAAAATATGAGACTTCAATTAAGCAGGACAACTCACCAATAACAGATGCAGATCTAAAAAGCAATGAGGTAATCAAGAGAATTTTATCAAAGACTGATCATCAAATTTTATCTGAGGAAGATAAAGATGATCAAAGGAGAATATCCAAAAATAAAATCTGGATTGTAGATCCACTAGATGGAACCTCAGATTTTATAGATAAAACTGGAGAATTTACAGTCATGATTGCTTTAATTAAAAACAAAAAACCAATTATAGGGGTTATTGGTTGGCCAACTGAAAAAACTATCTTTGCAGCTCAAGAAGGAAAAGGAGCGTACAGATTTTCAGGGAATGAATGGAGAAAAATTTCTGTGACTAAAATATCAGAACTGCCAAAATGTAGAGCAGTGGGTTCAAGACATCACCTATCAGATAAAGAAAAAATGTTTATCAAAAAATTAGGAATCAAAAATTTTACAAGTATTGGTAGTTCCTTAAAGGTCGGAAAAATTAGTTCTGGAGAAGCTGAAGCTTACATCACTACAACAAATAAAATGAAAGAATGGGATTCGGCTGCATCATATTGCATAATTTCAGAAGCTGGTGGAAAGATGACAGATATGTTAGGTAATGACTTAACGTATAACAATAAAATTGTAAATCATCAAAACGGAATTTTAGTTACAAATGGCTTAATTCACAATACTATTTTAGAAGAATTTAAAAAATTAAATTAAGTTTCTTCCTTTAAGAAATTCTTTAACTTTGGTTGCACTCTCTGAGAGAGAATCAATTTCTGTATCAACAATAAGATCTGCTTTTTCAGGGGCTTCATAAGGATCGTCAATTCCCGTAAATCCTTTAATCTCGCCTTTTCTGGCTTTGGCATACATACCTTTAACATCTCTTTCTTCACATTTTGCAAGAGAGCATTTTACATAACATTCTGCAAATTGGTCACCTGCATTGATAATTTCCCTTGCTTTTTCTCTATTTTCAAGATAGGGAGATACCAACGAAACTGCACTTGGAACTCCATGCTTTAGCAAAAGTTTAGCTAAATGAGCCACCTTTTTGTTGTGTTCATCTCTTCCTTCTTTTGAAAAATCTTTGGGAGAGAACCATTCCCTAAGTTCATCACCATCAAGCATAGCCAAATTTGGAATATCTTTTTGTAAATCCTTAACGATAGTGGTTTTCCCTGAACATGGAAGACCAGTCATCCAAAGAACAAATGGTTTCATACAAGTAAATCGATGAAATAGTACATAAAGAGTTTACGTTACATTTGAAACCATGGTTGATTTTCTAGAAAATCAATTTCTTTAATCATATCTTCTTTCTTTTTTGTTATAGCATTAATCGATCGATATTGTTCATACATCTCAGTTTCTTCTTCTTTTGATAGAACTTCGGCCTCTGCTTGGTCAAAAAATTTATTTTCTTTATTTAGGTGATCATATAGATAAATCGAATACGTTCTCAAAAATCTTGATACTGGTTCTCGTGCATTTTCACCTTTTTTCCATCGTTGCAAATGTCTGGAAATTTCTCTGGCAATATTTCTGCCAAATTCATGCTCTATCATAAATGCTCGAATTTCTTCTTTTAGACTGTCATAACTTGCGACACATGGAAAATATGAATTTTCTTCTCTGGAATGATGGATAGCGTCTACAAACTCATAAATAATTATGGTTATTTTTTCAATATCAGAAAATGGAATATTTGATCCATTTGCTATCTTTTCTGCACATTTTTCAATTAATTTTTGTAAACGTCTTACTTGATCATGATCAGCTCGAAGTTCATTAGTTGCACTCAATAAATCATAGACTGCAAGAGAGAGATTTAATTTGTTCTAATGTAATAATCAAAAATCATCTATAAACAATCAATCAAGCTTGACTAATTTGCCTTTTAATAGCTCCTAATTAAATTCAATATTGTATGAACCCAATTTTTTTTGGAATATTAGAGTTAGTTAAAGGACAAGTTGGTAATATTATTCCGTTAGAAGATTTTGATACAAGTATCATTTTAGAAAAATTTAATGAATTTCAAAATTTTGTTGGGACTCTAAGTCAAGAGGGTCCAATTGCCTCTGCTCATGTATTATTGCTTGCTGCAGGTGTGGTTATTTTTTCTGGTGTTGTAGGAGAAGCCTTTTTTAAAAAAACAGGAATTCCAGATGTTGCATTTTTAATGATTCTGGGCGTAATAATCGGACCTATTCTTGGAATTATTCAGCCTGAAGCCGTCTATCAAATTGTTCCATATTTTGCCGCTTTGGCTTTGATAATAATCATGTTTGATGGTGGATTAAATTTGGATCTAAAACAAATAGTAAAAACTGCACATTTTTCTTTTACATTAGCAATTCTTGGTTTTATTTTATCAGTTACCATCACGACATTAGCTGTTCATTATGTTTTAGATTGGTTATGGTTAGAAAGTATTCTACTTGGATCAATTGTTGGAGGTAGTAGTTCAGCTATTGTTTTTGGACTTGTCAGAAATATAAAAATTTCAGAGGAAACCAAAAATATGCTTAGTTTTGAATCGGCCTTAACCGATATTTTATCTACAATTATTGCATTTATCCTGTTTGAAGCAATACTTGTTGGTCAATTTGATCTGCAAGTTCTTCAAGAAACTTTGGGAAGAGCAATTGTCGTAGGATTAATTCTTGGTTTTGGAGTGGGAATTCCTTGGATGTATGTATCTACAAAACTTGGTAACACACAACATGCATACATGCTTACACTTGGAATATTGTTTGTTCTATTTTTTCTGGCAAATTCCTTTGGAGAGTCAGGGGCTCTTACTGCATTGGTATTTGGATTGATGTTAGGAAATAGAAATAATCTAGCAAAAATTCTAAAGTTCAAACTACCAAGAGTAGAACTTGATGATCCTACACACAATCAACTGACATTTTTAGTACGTTCTTTCTTTTTTGTATTCGTGGGATTAATGGCAAGTATAGGTAGATTTGAATACGCAATACTTGGAGTTGGAATCACAATTGCTATTTATTTTGGAAGATTGATTGTAAGCAAGATAACATTAACAAAAAGATTTTCCTTATTAGATAGAAAAGTAACTTATTCGATGATCCCTCGTGGTTTGGCCGCAGCTGTATTGGCTACAATTCCAGTAACATTAGGATTACCAAATGCAGAAGTTTATCCACAAATTGTTTTTTTTATTATTTTAGCCTCAGTAATTATTACAACAATTGGTTTAGGACGATCAAAGAAAATTCCTCCTCCAGAACCAAAGGAGGGTGGTTTTATCCAAAAACCTTCAGAAGATACTAAAGAATGATTTCAAATTAATTTTAAAAAAATTTAGTTAGGATTGAAGTTTTTTATTTATAGTTTTGATATATTGTTGGCTATATTCAGTAAATAATTTTATTTTATCTTGTGCAAGAGCCATTGCACCTGGTCTGCTATTTACATATTTTTCTGCATTTTGTTGTTCTTCCAGCAATTTTTGAAGATTTTCCTTGGTTTGTGATTCAAGATTGCTGGTCAAGTTTTGTAATTCAGCATCAAGTAAATTTTTTGTGTCTGGTATGATTGCAGGTGAAGCACCAATGATCTCTTTTGTTGTAATTTGTCCAAAAATTTTCCTATTAAGATCTGTCAATTTATTTTTTCCATTATTTGTATTAATAATTCAATTGGACAAATTCTCAATGTCCTTGGTTTGAATTTAAATGCTGTATTAAAATTTATTATTTATCCTTCAAGGTAATTATCAACTCTGAAATTAGAAATTAAAGTATAATATCATCTATTTGAAAATTATTGATTAGTGAAGAAAAATGACCTATTGTATTGGAAAGTGTAAAAATTACAAGGCAACAAAGCCAGCACAAATAGGTAGATATGCTGCAGGGCAAAAAAGATGCAATCATTGTGAAATTTTTGTAGATTACGAGGGAATCGCCTGTCCTTGCTGTAATAGACAATTACGATGTCTTCCTAGAAGTAGAAAAGGTAAAGAAAAATACCTAGAACAAATTATCTCTTAAAATTCATAAAATAAAGTGCTTATTTAGTAGGACCGAGTATTATTGATAATATGCCAATACCAGAAGATATACAAGATTTTGTTGAAAAACAAATAACTTTAATGATTTCACAAACTGGTGCTTATCTACCATTCATTAAAGTTGCATTTCCTTATTCAAAAAATTTAGCCGATGCGTGCTATAATCTAATTGTGGGAAGCGCAGTATCAATTTTTGTAAATCAATACGCTATGAGATTAAAATATCCTACAGCAGAAGATTTTACTGAATTTGGAAAGATCACTGTAAAGTACAGGGATCAAATAGATCAATTTTTCAAATAAAATATCAATTGTAATTTTAAAACTTGGACTTAATATTATTTATTTTGCAAAAAATTAGTAATATTTTTTTCAGTTTAAATATAATAAATTCTATTTTAATTCTAGTCTTTTTAATTATTTTGAATTTTATGCCTAGGATTTTTATATCCTTATTTTTGTTCCAATTTGATGACCCTTAAACTTCGATGTGATGAATATGGGTTTGAGTGTGATTTTTCCCTAGAAGGAGAAAAAAGCCTCGAACTCCTTGAGAAGCTAAGAATACATTTTGAGGAAGAACATGGTATTGAATATCCTATAGATGCTATAATTCAAATGATCGTAAATCGTGGACATTCACTAGATTCAATAAAAAAATAGATAATTTCAAAAACTATTTTTTAAATTATTTTTAACATTTAATAGAATGTATGATATAGAAAAAACAAGTTTTATTGTGAAACAGGTTTCAGGAATGTTTCGTAGTAAGTTTGTTTTTTTGAATTCAAAATTACCTATTTCACTTTCCTTTTATGTAATAAATGTTCAAGTGAAGTTGTAGTGGTAGCATATTATTCTAACGATTATGATGTAAAGTGTCAACTTGATGCTTGCAAAACCTACCCCGTAGTTACAGACTCTGATAGAGGGGAAATTTTTTGCGGGGGTTGCGGTCTTGTCTTAGTGCAAAACTTAGATGATGCATCACATGAAAATTATGGTTATAGTTCAGAAGATTTTATGAAAAATGCAAGAACAGGTCCTGCAACATCACTCACAATGTTTGACAAAGGATTATCAACAGTAATAGGAACGAATAAAGATTCATCTGGAAATAATTTATCAAGTAAAACAAAGTTTGAATTTAATAGACTTCGAACATGGGACCAAAGAAGTAAATCAAGAACTACTTCCTCATTAAGCAAAGCATTTACTATACTACACGGAATGAAAACAAAGTTAGGAATACCAAACAATGTTGTAGAAAATGCGGCCTATATTTACCGAAAAGTAGTAAATTCAAAATTAACCAGAGGAAGAACTATGGCATCTTTAATTTCTGCCTCGTTATATGCCTCATGTAGACAAAATAATATTCCTAGAACACTAGATGATATTGCTGATGCCGGAAATGTAGAACGAAGAATCTTATCTAGAGATCTAAGAACTATTATCAAAAAATTAAATCTTAATCTAAATCAATACGATACTGCGTCATTTATTGTAAAAATTTCAAATAACATGAATTTAGGAGAGAAAACAAAGAGAGATGCGTTTGATATTCTAAAAAGATGTGAAGATCAAAAAATCACAGCAGGAAAGCATCCTGTTGCCCAGGCCGCAGCATCATTGTATATTGCTTGTATTGTAAATGGAGAAAAAATTAGTCAAAAAAAGTTTTCAGATGAATCTGGGATAAGTGATGTCACAATCCGAAACAGGGTAAATTTGATCAAAAAAACTCTAAAATTATTAGATTAAATTCACTACAAGGTTATTTCCGGAGAAAGTAATTTTTCAAAAACTGTTTCTCTAAGTTGGTTTACTAATTCCATGATTACTTTAATCTGCTCCAAAGTTATCGATTGAAGATTCTCAATAATTTTGTTTAGTTCTGTAATTTGTTTTTGTAAATTAAAAATTTTTTCCTTTAATTTAGCATTTTCTTCGGTTAATCTTTTTATTTTTTCAGCATCACCTTCTTCTGGAAATGGTTCTTGAATTGGTTCTGGGTCTGGTATTTTAATTGGCTTAGGTTCAGGTGATGGTTCAGGAATTTTGGGTGGTCCTGGTTCTTGAGAAAATGCTGGGTTTATTAAAAATAATGAAAAAATAATTATCGATAATCCAAAAATAAGATTCTTGTTCAATAGTCTAACACCAATTTATTGAGTATTTTTTTGTATATGAATATGATTACTATTTTCTAAGTATGATAATTGAAAAAATAAAATTATTTAAAGAAATCGAATTCCTGATCTTTTTTTTGTTTAGGCAAGTCTTCCATCACGGCCTGAACTACTTCATTGTGATTATAGGTTAGATGCCGTAAAAATTTTGCAGATTCGTCAGATCTTGTTTTTTCATCTGCAAATAACATTTCAGGACTACTTAATTCCTTCATCATTGTATTGCATTCTTGGCAGGGATCAAAGTCAAGATAAAGTTTCATAATTTCAGATCATTGCCTTAGTATTTAGACTATTTTATTGAATGAGTCATTGGAGATTCAACCTTTTTAGGCTTTACCTTATCAATTGCATCTAAAAGATCTTGTTGGGTAATTGTGATTTTTTTAATGTTTTCTGATTTTCCTCCAACATATTGCTTTAAGGCCATCATAGCTGCTCTATTTGCCACAGCAGCAATTTCAGCTCCATTGAAGCCCTCAGTTAGTTCTACCAGTTTTGATAGGTTTACATCATCTCCAAGAGGTTTCTTTTTGGTATGAATTTTGAATATTTGCTCTCTTCCTTTGTCATCAGGATTTGGTACTTCAATTATTCTGTCAAATCTTCCAGGTCTAAGTAATGCTTCATCTACAATATCTAACCTATTTGTAGCACCAATTATCAAAACGTTATGCAATTCCTCTAGTCCATCAATTTCAGTCAGAATCTGTGAAACTACATTTTCAGTGACATTTGATCCTGATTCACTACTGCCTCTTCTAGGTACTAGAGCATCTATTTCATCAAGAAATATGATACAAGGTGCTGCTTGGCGAGCTTTTCTGAAAATTTCCCTTACTCCCTTTTCAGATTCACCTACCCACTTTGATAGGAGTTCTGGACCTTTAATACTGATAAAGTTAGATTCAGTCATTTTTGCCAAAGCTTTTGCTATTAGCGTTTTTCCAGTTCCAGGAGGTCCGTGCAGTAGGACACCTTTTGGAGTTTTTACATCTACATAGTCAAAAGCTTCTTTGTATTTAATTGGCCATTCCAATGCTTCACGAAGTTCTTCTTTTAATTCAGTGAGTCCTCCAACGTCATCCCAACTAATGTTTGGAATTTGTACTTGCACTTCACGTAATGCGCTTGGTCGAACTTCTTTGAGAGCATCCAAAAAGTCTTCATTCGTTATTCGAATTTTTTGTAGAATCTCAGTTGAGATTTTATCTTCATCAAGATCAATTTCTGGAAGTATTCTTCTTAAAGATCTTATTGCTGCTTCTTTGCATAAGACCTCCAAATCTGCACCAACAAAACCATGAGAGATATTGGAAAATTTTTTAAGATCAACTTTTTCATCAATTGGCATCCCACGGGTATGAATTGAAAGAATTTCATATCTTTCATCAGCATCAGGAATTCCAATCTCAATTTCTCTATCCAATCTTCCAGGTCGTCTTAAAGCAGGGTCAATAGAATCTGGTCTGTTAGTAGCTGCAATTACTATAACTTTTCCTCTACTTTTCATACCATCCATTAATGTCAATAGTTGAGAAACTATTCTCTTTTCTACTTCGCCAGATACCTCATCTCGCTTTGGTGCAATAGAGTCTATTTCATCTATGAAAATTATGCTCGGAGAATTTTCTTCAGCTTGTTTGAAAATTTCCCTTATCCTCTCTTCACTTTCACCATAATACTTTCCCATGATTTCCGGTCCACTAAGAGAGATAAAGTGAGCATTAGTCTCACCTGCAACTGCCTTTGCCAATAGAGTTTTACCGGTTCCTGGAGGACCATACAATAATACACCCTTTGGTGCTTCTACACCTAATTTTTCAAATAATTCAGGGTGTCGCATTGGTAATTCTACCATTTCTCGAATTTTTCTAATCTCCTTTTTCAAACCCCCTAGGTCATCATATGTTATTCTAGGAATTGTAGAATCTATTGCTTTGGCCATAGGGCCTATTTTGAAAATAGTGGCCTCTGTAACTATAACTGGTTTTAATGGTTTAGTACTAGTAACTACAAATTGGACTTTTCCTCCCATTTGAGTACTCAATGAGATTGTATCTCCAGTTGTAAAAACATGATTCAGGTAATTGTAAATCATATATTCCTGCAAACCATCTATAGCTATTTTTTCAGTTGGAGATAAAATAATTTGTTCGGCATTTACTGCTTCAACAGATCTTATTGAAATTTTATCACCAATTCCTCCACCAATATTTTGTCTTGTTATTCCATCAATTTTGATTAAACCTGTCCCATATTCTTCTGGAGAGCCAGGCCAAAGTTTAACGTGTGTTTTTTTATTATAAGTTAATTCTAAAATTTGTCCAGTATTCCATTTTGTTTCTTCAATTATTTTTGGATCAACAATAGCTCTACCTCTTCCCACATGTTGTTGTGGTATTTCTTCTATTTTTAAAATAATTTCACTCATATAATCACCATAATATTTTGGAGAGGTTTATTCAACCTCCACCATTTTACCTTTTGGTTTTTCATTCTCAGCTAGTTTAAAGACTAGCTCAAGAATTCCGTTTTTGTATGAAGCCTTTGCAGAATTTTCATCAACTTTATGTGATATTGGAACATTAACGTGATAATTCTTTTCATCATGTTCGGCAGATATATTTACTGTGTTTCCGTTTACCACAATTTTTACATCTGATTTTTCTACACCTGGCATTTCTGCTACTAGTTTTACCAAATTTTCTTTTTGATCAACAATGGTATCAACTATTGGTTCTCTAGTTTTAGAAGCTGGTAGAAGTTCTGGTTTTACATTTCCATATTCCTTTACAACTGGTTTTCCATCAGGACCAACAGTCATTGTATAACCATAGAAATATGGACCAGTATTGGCTCCTTTTGTTTTAAATTCTTCTAAAATGTCATCTATGTTAAAAAAAGAGTTTGACATTTGCCTGAAGATTTTGTTGAATTCATCATCAAATATTGTCATATTTATCTAATATATGTAATGTATATTACATTATATAAATTTTACTTACATTAACATGTTTTCTTACATAATGCAGATATATTTGACATAATATAATAATATTTGATGAGGCTAACCAATATGTCGGTTCCAGAAGTAGTTAGGGAAATAATTGGCCGGAATAGGGCAATTTTTGACTGTATGAAAATGGATTTAATTAATTATACTGCTCTTGCAGTAAAAATTCAACCTGATGTGGAAAAAATTCTTGGAAACTCTGTGAACTTGAATACTATAGTAGTAGCCATCAAAAGGTATGCAGATTCTTTTGAGGTAAAAGATGAAGTAGAAGAAAAATCAGTATTGAAAAACGCTAGGTTAGCACTTACTGATGGAATAATTGATATTAAATTCTCAAAAAATAATTCTCTAGATATTGATCCTTTAGCGATTTTGGATCAATTTTCAAAAATTACTAGTAATTATGATTTTTTTAGATCTTCAGATTCATTTAGATTTCTCATTGAAGATATAGATGGTATTCGTAGAATTTTTGATTCTCTTCCTAACCAAGAAGATATTTTTAGTACAGGTTTAGCAAAAATTCGAATTTCAATTCCTTCCAACCAAAATAAATCTGATGTGGTATCCTATGTAGCAGAGGTTTTACATGATAATGGAATTGAACTTGTAAATGCATTTTTCAGTCAAGATAATATCATTATTATCTTAAGTGAAAAGGATGCCTCAAGGGCATATGATGTTCTTCATACAGATATTATAAGAGCGTCCTAATTTTGAATATTTTACATA
Source organism: Candidatus Nitrosopumilus sp. (assembly GCA_029863275.1). Classification (GTDB taxonomy): domain Archaea; phylum Thermoproteota; class Nitrososphaeria; order Nitrososphaerales; family Nitrosopumilaceae; genus Nitrosomaritimum. Next base: position 21,539 of record JAOTVS010000003.1, on the reverse strand, counting down.
GAATCTGATCTCATAGGATATATTCTCCTATTTTACGAAGTAAATTCTATTGATGAAAAACAAGAAAAAAGTTGTTATTTTAGGAGGAGGATATGGTGGGGTTGAATGTACCAGAAAATTAGAGAAGTATTTTAAAAATGATTATGATATTGAGATTGTTCTTATCAGTGAAGATAACTTTCTATTATTTACGCCAATGCTCCCTCAAGTAGCTGCAGGAATGCTTGCTACTAGACATATTGTTATGCCCATTCGCACCATCGTCAAAAAAGCAACATTTTATGAAGGAAGAGTAAAAAATATTGATCCTTATGGAAAGATTGTAAATTTATGGGGGACCAAAGAAAAACGGGGAATCTCTATTCATTATGATTTTCTTGTAGTTTCTCTTGGAAGTGAAACAAACTTCTTTGGTATGAGTGATGTGGAAAGACATTCTTACACAATAAAAACATTGAATGATGCTATGACAATTCGTAATCGAGTAATAGAAATGCTAGAACAGGCAGAAAACGAATCAAATCCTATTCTAAGAAAAAGCTTACTTAATTTTGTAATTGTTGGAGGTGGTTTTGCTGGAATTGAAACTGCAGGTGAAATTATGGATTTGTTATTAGATGCAAGAAAATATTATCCAAAAATCCAGAAAAATGAAATCAAAGTTACGGTATTAGAGGCTCTTCCAAATATTTTACCTGGTTTTAGCAAAAAATTAACCAAGTTTGCACATGACTTGTTAACAAAACATGGTATTGAAATAAAATTGAAAACAGCTGTCACTAGTTTTGATGGGCAGGAGATAATGATGAAAAAAATTGGGAATGATCCCGCAGATAAAAACAATACAGAAAGAGAAGCAATTCAAACTAGAACCATGATTTGGACTGCTGGTGTGACTCCTGTAAATACAATAAAAAGATCTATGTTTAAAACTGAACGAGGAAAAATTATTGTAAATGATTTTTTAGAAGTTAAAGAATTTCCTGGTGTTTTTGCAATTGGAGATTGTGCTCTCTTTATTGATCCCACTACGAAAAGACCATTTCCTCCAACAGCCCAATTAGCGGAAGCTCAAGCAAAGTCTGCTGCATATAATTTGTATTCTTTAATTAGAAATAAAGATATGAAGAAATTTGAATATCAATCTAGGGGGCAGATGGCTATAATTGGAAAACGAAATGGAGTTGCTTCCTTTTTTGGAATTAATATCAGTGGAATTTGGGCTTGGGCATTGTGGAGAAATGTATACATTTCAAAAATTCCAACCTGGGATAAACGATTAAGAGTTTTGTTAGATTGGACAATTGACATGTTTTTTGATAGAGATATTTCGAGATTAAAGTTTGCAGACAAAGAAACATCAAAGGAGTACAAGGTTCTTGATGAAGTAGACGATGTTTGGTAAATTAACAAATGGTGATTTTTGTCACTGAATTTAGAGGAAACCAATTTATTTAAACAATTTTGAAAGCCAAATAATGTCTCTAAATGTAGCTGTAATCATAAAGCTAGAACCAGACTTTTCAGAGGGAAATGTTAGCTATAATCCTGATGGAACGTTAAATCGAGCTGAGACAAAAAATACTTTAGGGCCGCATAGTGCAATTGCTGCCCAAGCTGCATTTTATGCAAAAGTGATGTATGATGCAAAAGTCTCGATTGGAACAATGGGTCCCCCAATAGCAGACCTTGCTCTTCAACAAGCTCAAGAAATTTCTGATGCAGAAGAACTTCATTTGTATAGTGATAGACTTTTTGCAGGTGCAGATACTTTAGGTACTGCAGAAGTTTTAAGAGTAGGAATCGAAAAAATGCGTGCAAAAATGGATATTGTTTTTGCAGGACATCGAGCTTCTGATGGAGAAACTGGACAGACTGGACCTCAAACAGCTTGGAAGCTTGGTTTTACGTTTCTAGGAAATGTAACAAGCTATAAAATTGATTTAAACACTAGGATAATCAGGGCTAAACGCTTGGTTAGCTTGCAAGGATCTCCTGATGTAATTGAAGAAATTGAAGCACCTTTACCAGTTTTCATTTCTATTGATCCAACCTACAAATCAAGCTACAATACCATTTCTCAAAGACTATCTTTTCAAAAGTACCGCAAAGAAGCAGAGGAGAGAGTAAAAAATTTCAAAGATTATTTTAAAATTTTTAATGCTGACGAACTTGGCGTAAATAAAACTCTAATAGGCTTACCTGGATCTCCGACAATTGTTTACAAAGTTGAACGAGTTCCCAAATCAACTGCGACTAGAAAAGCCGAAGTTGTTGATGGTTCAGATCCTGCTCAACTTCAAAAAGTTGTAGCTAAAATGAAAGAAGCCCTTGAGGCAATGGTGATAAAATAATGGTAGAAAAATATCGTCATTTGTATGTTGTAACTGAAATCGAGCAGGGTAAACTTCTTCCAGTCAGTAAGGAAATGATTGGTGAAGCAAGAAGATTAATGGATGGATTTAATCAAAAATATTCATCCAAAGAAAAGGTTGTTGCTATTGTTTTGGGAAATAATATTAAGGAATTGTCAAAAGAATTAATCCAAATTGGGGCAGACTCGGTAATTTACTGTGATCATCCAGAATTAGAAGAAATCCGGAATACAATTTATACAAAGGTAATTTGTCAAATTGCGATCAATAAAGAAATTGGGGGTAAGATTGAAGCAGAATATGCAGAAAATTTCAGACGGCCAAGATACATGTTTTTTGCAGCAGATAGTATTGGTAGACATTTGTCATCTACTGTTTTAGCAGGTTTAAATTCTGGTTTGGCTTCTGACATTAATCAGCTTGTAATTGAAGATATTGAAATGTCTCATCAACAAAAAACAGGTGGTGTAAAAGAAACTTATGAAAAAACTCTAGAGATGTATAGACCTGACTTTTCTGGATTCTTGTGGACTACAATTCTTTGTCTAGATAATAGAAATCCAGCTTTTAAACGAGATTATCATCCACAAGCTTGTAGTATAATTCCAGGAGTTTTTGAGCCATTAGAGGTGGATTCTAAAAGACAAGGTCAAGTTTTAGAATTTATTCCAAGAATTCATAATCTAGATCTTAGGGTGAAGGTAATAAGTCGGGAGATAATTCAGAGTGAGGTTGATTTTGAAACACCTAGAACTATTGTAAGTTTTGGTAGAGGGATTAAGGATGATCCAGAGAAAAATATCAAACTTGTTGAGCAGCTTGCAAAAGAGTTGAAAGCTGAAATAGGTATAACCTTACCCATGTCTAAAAAACCATACTCAATTAGCCAATCACTTGATTCAAAGTACATGATTCCAGATAGAGTAATTGGGACTAGTGGACATAAAACAAGTGCAATGCTCTATATTGCTTCAGGAGTAAGTGGGGCAATGCAACACATATGGGGAATGAAAGATTCAGGGTTTGTTGTAGCAATAAATCCTGATGAAGAGGCTCCTATAAAGGACGAATGTGATATTTTCATAAAAGGAAGAATGGAAGATGTGATTCCCTTGTTAATTGAAGAAATTAAAAAACAAATTCAGATCGTTGAGGCTTGACATAATTTGGAAAAATATGATGTGGCAATAATTGGAGGGGGTTCAGCAGGACTTGCTGCATTAAAACAATTATCTAAACTTGGAAAGCAAGCAATCCTTCTAGAAGCTGGAACAAAAGTTGGATCTAAGAATATATCTGGTGGAATCTTATATTCTAAAAAACCAAAAAAAGGTCAAGTTACGAACGTTGATGAACTTTATGATAATTTTTTGAGTGATGCTCCTTATGAAAGGAAGATAACAAAATACATTCTGCATTCAACATCTAAAGATAAAGAATATTCCATGGATCTTACTGAAGCACATGATTATCAGGCTAATTTTGGATGTTCAGTTCTTATGAATAAACTCAACTCATGGTTTGCGCAACAAGCCGTTGAGAGTTCCGAAAAAATTGGAGGGGGAATTATACCAGGAGTTCATGTAAAATCAATTACATGGTATGAAGGAAAAACAATTATTCAAACTGATGAACTTGATGAATTTGAAGTAAAAGCAATAATTGCAGCAGACGGAGTAAATTCGGAAGTAGCAGAAATAGTTGGTGCAAGACCAAAATTTACGCCTACCCAACTTTATCAAGGAGTAAAAGTAATTGTAAAACTACCAGAAGAAATTATCGAAGAAAGATTTGGTATAGATTCTGATGAAGGAGCTGCCCATCTTTTTGCAGGAGATGTAACCATGAATCATATTGGAGGAGGATTTCTATATACTAATCGAGATACTTTATCATTAGGAGCTGTCTATCATTATGATTCTTTGATAAGAAACCCAGTAGAACCTTATGGGTTAATTGATGCTTTGATTAAAAATCCTCTTGTAAGTGAATTTGTAAAGGATGTTGTCCCAATCAAAAAAGAAATCGATAAGAGTTTGCCGCAAGAAGAGCAGCTTCGAATTCGGTTTGGAGTAGCCAAATTAATTAAAACATGGAAAGAATTTAGAGAGTCTTCTTTTTCACCCAATCAAAGAAAAAATCTAATTGATTCTGGTAAGTTCAAAAATGATGAAGATATTCACGCAAAGTTGTTAACTATTGAAAAACAAATGTCTGAAAAATTTGATGTGACTTTTGGTGAGGATTATGTTGAATCAGAATACGGTGCAAAATTAGTTCCCGATGGTAAAAGATGTAGAATGGAAAAACCATTTTTCAAAAACATATTATTTATTGGTGATGCTGCAGGTCGAGGAGTTTTTGTTGGTCCTAGAATCGAGGGATTAAATGTTGGAATTGATGATGGTGTTAGAGCAGCAAATGCCGTTGCAAGATCTCTTGATAAAAATGATTTTTCTGAAAATTATATGGGTCAATATTATTTACAACTTTTAGAAGAAAGTCCATATACTTTGGATATGAAACAAATTGACAAAGATTACCTTAAGATATTTCTTGATGCAGCAAAGGATGTCCCAAAAGATATTATTGGTTCAAGATATGGTCCAATTCTAAAAATGATGTCAAGTAGTACATTTAGGGGAATTGCAGTTAAATTTGCAAATCTCCTTGGTTATGACAAACTTTTGCCAATGATAGAGTCAGAAGATACATACGTAAAAGTTCCAATTCAATTAGCTGAGAGATTAGGCGTAACTGTCTCATCTACGTATACCCCAAGCATTCCTTCAATTGCAGATAGAATTGCCAAATTAAGTTATAATGATGATCACAAATCTCACATTACAGTTTTAAATCCTGAAAGTGAATTTATGAAGAAAATTGTCACATTGTGTCCTGCAAAGTGCTATAGTGAAGAAAGTGGTAAAGTAGTGATTCAACATGAAGGGTGTGTTGATTGTGGGACGTGCTCACAGGAAACTGAATGGAGACATCCTCGTGGTGAAAAAGGAATTCATTATCAATTTGGTTAAGCAGTAATTTTTAAGCTCTTTAAATTGTCATAGGCAATTCTAATTTTGTTGTAAAAATCAAGTGTTTGAGGAGGAAAAAGGGAAAATGCAATGTAGAAATCCTCAGCTTCTTTAAGATATCTTTTAATTTTTTCATGTTTTGGAATTTGAGTAATGAATTTCATATTATTTAATCGATCTGCAAGTTTAATTATTTTAGTATCATATTTTGAATTAGATAGAAGAGAACAATAGTCAGCAAATCTAGCCAGTTTTTGATCTTCTTTACTAGCACCAGAAAAATTTTCTAAGGGTTTTGTTTTCAGTGAATTTGCAACAGCATAAACATATTCTCCAAATCTATGTCTAAAATACGCATCAAATCCATAAGCATGAGATGTATACAAGTCCAAAATTCTATCATTATCTTCCATCACATCATGTAGAATAGCTGATGAAATCTGTAATGTGGTAAGATAGTGTGTGGATTTTTGATAGTGTTTGATAACATCTAAAGTTACTGGCCAAACATGAGTTTCCAAAAATGAGGAAGTGCCATCTTCTCTTTTAATACCTGCATGTACTTCCTCAGCTGTTTCAAAAGCACTTTCTATGAAACTATCGATTCTAATTTGGGTATTATTTTCTATAAATGAAACAAGATCATCTTTTGTAACACGTTCTATAATCATGATATCATTATGTACTAGTAACATAAATTTATGATCATTTTAAATTTTAATATTTCTTGATTCGATGAATCAAAATTGCTGGAGCAACAAAATACATTCCAACATTCATCATAATAATACCAATACCATAACCAAGCATTTCTTGCTCAGAATCAATAGTAGCATAATTTAGAATAGATAAGGAGGTTAACAATGGGGTTATTGCAAGTTTAACAGTTTCCTTAAAAACTGGATTTTTTCGCTCAAAATCAGCTATTGTAGGAGAAAATGTGTAATAAATTTGGTTAAATCCACTCATAAAGGCAGCTCCAGATTTTGTTGAGAGAATAGAATTATCTCTTAATTCTCTTAACTGTTGTACTTGGGGGGCAAGCTCAGAACCAAAAGTGGCTGTGGCAATTAGACAACCTCCTCCTTCCTCATCACTTGTTGTTGCTTCAGACAATTCTTCTCCTGTTACTTCAGACAATTCTTTGAATGAATCAATAGAATCATCAAATCTTGGTAATTGGTTATCAAAGTCATCTGCTCCATTACTATATGCAAATGTGTAAAAATTATCAGTACCAGAAATTGTTATTTCTTTGAATTTTACATTAAATGTTTGCTCACCAGTTTCAAAAATTCCTGATGCGTCAGTAACATATGCTTCTTTGCTATTAATAGAAGTTTTTTCTTGAGATATTATTTCTAAACTACCTGTTGCCACTACTTCACTTAACAGATCATTTTTTTCCTGAATAAAATCATCAAAAGATGTACCATTTTTTTCAATAACCCTCAAAGAGATTACGGGGTTAATTTGTCCAGTTATTGGACCCACTGCAACAACATCTGGTATAGTTTCATCTGTTTTGGGGGGTTGTTGTAAAGACCATCCTTCAGGTACACTAAATGCAACATTAAGTTGTTCATTTTCAAACATTTGATTACCAGTTCCTTCAGTTGGTTGTTCTAGAATTTCCATAGTTTCAGTAACTCTTTCAGGTTCACCTAAATCAAGTAAATCAGTTATTTCTGAGCGATTAACAATTATCGCTTTTGTAATTTTTGCCTCTTCTGTATTAATGGGAATATCTCGCTCTCCTGTCTCAAGGGAGGCAATTTTATCTAAAGTTTCAAAACTTTCATCAGTAACAATTCTTCCAAATACAGTATATTGTTGATCCAGAAAATTTGAATTTTGATGAATTATGAAAAATTGAGAACCTCCACTGTCTGGATTTTGTGCTCTTGCCATTGAAACAATACCACGGTTATGTTTAATCGAATTAAATTCAGCATCTACTGAAGTACTTGGACCTCCTGTTCCCCAGTCACTATTATCAAGATTTTTTGTATTAGGATCTCCTCCTTGAATCATAAATCCCGGAATTATTCTATGGAAAAGTACTCCATCATAAAATCCAATTTCGGTTAAATTCATAAAATTTTTAACATGATTTGGTGCATCTTCAGGGAAAAATTCTATAACTAATTTTCCTGAATTAGTTTCTAATACTACTAGTTTATCATCAGACTGCGCAAATGATTGATTTGGAAATGTAATAAAAACAAAAACTAGGGCAAATATAATAAGGATTTTTTGCATTAAATTTCGTCATGGTATCTTCCATAAAAGCTAATTGTATTAGTTTTTAACAAGTTAAATTTATTAGCACACATGGAACCTGATGAAAAAATTCAGGCACATATAGTTTCAATTTGGAGAGAATCAAAAAAATTCTTTTCGATAGGAGGACGAGAGGGTATGTTAATTTTAACAGATAAACATCTAATGTTTATTCATAAAACTGAAGCAAAAAAGAAATGGTGGGGTGCTATTAGGTTACGACAAACTGTTCAATTTTTAAAATCAAAAAATATAATGATTACTCATGATGGATACAATGAAGAAAACCTTAAAGAAGATCTAAAAAACGAGAAGAATGTAGAATTAAGATTTGATGATATTTTGAATATCTCTACTGAAGAAAAAGAGTGGGGAAGTATTTTATTAATAGAATATAAAAAAGATGGAAAATTGGAAAAGCATCAATATTCTATTGCACAGGATTGGGTAAAATATCCAGCAAAGGAACCTACAAAATACATGAAAGTGGATTGGGGGCCTTTTGTACAGTATATTATAAGTAGACAAAAAATTACGAGGTAAAATTGGGTAAAATTTATGCAGTTGGTGTAGGGCCAGGATCACCGAAATATGTTACCACAATTGTACGAGAAATAATTCAAAATTGTGATGTTATAATCGGTTACAAATACACATTAAAAACAATTCAGGATTTGTTGGCAGGAAAAGAAATTTATGAGATTACAATGAATAACCAAGAAGAATCTTATCAAAAAATTTTGCCTAATTTAGGAGAGCGTTCTTTGGTTGTTCCATTTACAGGTGATGTTAATTTCTCAGAATCAGAAGTGGTAGATAGATTAATTGAAATCTTTGGAGATGTAGAAATAATTCCTGGAATAAGTTCAACTCAAGTTGCAGCATCAAGAGTTTCTGTTCCGTTGGATAAATCCAAAGTGATTACGATGCATGTTACTACTTCTATCGAAGAAAAAAAGCTTGAGTTACAAAAAGCTTTGATTGATGGATTTAATGTGATTTTGGTTCCAAGACCCTGGCCCAAAAAACCAGATAAGCATTTTATGCCTTCAGAAATTGCAATTTATCTAAAGAAACATAATTTTCCTACAAATAAAATGAAAGTTCACGTATTTGAGGCACTAACAACTGAAGATGAGACTAGTTTTAATGGAACAGTAAAAGATTTGGAAGGTAAAGAATTTTCAGATTTATCAGTTATGGTATTTGATCAAACTGAATTAGATTCTTACATGAATTATAGATGGCAGTGGGAAAACTAATTTCCTTGCTGATTTTTGGTGGTACCAAGAATAAGATTATCAACATTGGGGAATGAATATACAACTATTTTCATCCACGGATAGGCAGGATCATATAATCTATAAAATCCCATCTCGTTAAATGTTATTTTGATTGATTCCCCAGGTAATATGTTTGTAGTTGAAATTCTACCATCAGGAGTAAATGGATTATAACGATCTCCATAATTTTCTTTTCCGCTAATAATACTATGAGAAACCTTATCATTATTCACCAAAGTAATTGTTGTTCCAGGTTCGATTGTAATTCTATTTAATGAAAAATAACCTAAACTCGTTTTTCCACTTTCAATGTAACTACTTGCTATACCTTGAGTTGAGGCTCCTGGAAGTATATGTATTGAAAGCATTTCTTTGTCAGATTTGGTATTAGTTGTTTCAAAGACTTTTGTTAACTGAGAAAGTTTTGCAGTGTAAATTATTTTGTATGAATCACTAGTTGTTGTAATTCTTCCTGTAAATCCGTAAATGGAGGCATCTTTGCTTTCTTCAACTAGACGACCAAAGAAACTAATGGTAGTGTCTAATCCTTTACTGCTTTCGATGTTTCCGTTAATTCTAATATAATTTCCTTGGCGAAGAAATTTACCTTCAAGTTTAGATATTACAAAATCATCGTTATCAAGTGTGATAAACCCATCTTCTATCAAAAAACCAATGCTACTGCCAGATTGTTGGTGAGATGTAAGACCGATATCTATCTCTGAAACTTTGATTGATTCCTCAGTTACTGCAAAACCAGAACCTTCAAGAAGAAATGCTGAATTTTCATCAACGTTGGCAAAAGCATCATTAATGAAAAATCCAGAAGATCCAAAAATTAAACCTAAAAAAACCAAAAAGTAAGTATTCATATTATATTTTTATAGAAATTTAGTTTATAATTTTGTACTAAATTTTTTTAGATGTATCATATAGTATATCTAAACTAGACTTGCTTGGGTAAAAAGTCATTTTTGGCATTTTTTACACCAGGACTGCACCAAAAGAAGGTATCCATTGTGGTAAGTGCCAAACAAATCTTCTACTTGGGTTTGCTTATCAATCAGATCGTTATAATTAGAACATTTGACTGTATCAAATCTCCCCATGAACGAAATTACTTTTTATTGATATAAATAATTTGCATGATTGTTAACTAGGTTTTTTGTTGATCAATCCTCAAACTGAGTTATTTTTTCATAGTTAAATTTGAAAATTTTTTATAAATACATTTCAAACTAGTTTATGGCTAAAAACCAGGTATTGTAAGTCCTTCCTCCAGACTAAGTTTTATCATATAATCTTCTAAAAATCCACCAACTAAAAGCAAACCAATTACAATCCCAATTTCGATCAGAGTTGGTTTTAAAAATTGAACAATATTTGTTTTTTTAATAATTGCCCTAATTAGAATAAAACTTCTTGATGTTGCAAGCGAATACGCAAAAAGCTCCATAAATCCAAAGGGAGAAAGATAAAGAATTGTAACAGGTGGAATTTCTGCTAATTCGGGTGTTATTGTGACTATGGCTGCGAAGGCAAACCCAGTAGAAAAAGCTGAAAACAATCCCCAAGCAACTCCAAATCCTGGAATAAACATTGGTAATGAAATAGTTGTGTTATGAACAAAAATTCCTATTGCATCTATACCTTCTACTAATTTTTCAAATTCCTCCATGAAAATATTTGCTTCCTCTTCACTAACCTCCATCATTGAACCTAATTGAAATGTGATTGTAAATAATATCATAAATATAAAAAATATGATTATTCTATTTTCAAACATAATATCTTTTTTAATCTACAATATTTGAGGGTTGGTAGTAGGCGCAGATTTAATTAAACCAGTAAATATTCTCTGATGTTGAAAAAAGAACTAACTTTTGCTTTGAATTATGCCTTGAATAAAGGATTTCAAATTCATCCAAATGCATTTGAATTTTTAGAAAATGTTGATGTGAAAAAACTTGAAAAAATAATTAAAGAAATCGTGCGTGAAAAAACTAAACAAAAATTATTTCAAATAAATCAAGAAGATTTAGAAAACTATTTTGGTATAGCAGAAGATAATAATCTTCAAAGTAATTTTAAAATCCTTTTTGATCCTACTTTAAAAATTACTAGTGGTGAGGGGATTAGTGGTTACAACTCGTTATTTGCTAGTCGCTTTAAAAAACTAAAAAAAATCATCTCTGATAGACCTGAATCAAAGTCATTAAAGTCAATCGCTTCTGTAAAAACAACAAAATCTAACGATGATATCTTTGTGTGTGGGCTTGTTACAGCAAGAATTAGCGAACGAAACATAACCAAACTAGTTTTAGAGGATCCCTCAGGCTCCTTTGAAGGAATTATTTTTGATAATGATTTACAAAAAATGGCTGATTTATTGTTAAATGATCAATTAATTATGGCGCGTGTAGGATTTGGAAAAAATTCTAATATAATAATTAAGGATTTGATTTCTCCTGACGTTCCTGATCAAGCCTCAAATAGGTCTGAATCAGAAACTTTTGCAGTATTTCTATCAGATTTGCATATTGGAAGTAAATATTTCATGGAAGAAGAATTTAGAGAGTTTGTTTCATGGTTGTCAAGTCATGATCCTGTTGCACGCAAAATTCGATTTGTATTAATCGGAGGAGATGCAGTAGATGGAGTTGGAATATACCCAAATCAAGACAAAGAGTTAGTCTGTCAAACTATTGAAGAGCAATTAAAAAAACTTGAAGATATAATTAGTAAAATCCCAGAATATATCAAAATTTTCATAATGCCTGGAAACCATGATCCTGGAAGAAGAGCGCTGCCTCAACCTGCCATACCAAAAAAATACAATTTTGGGTTATGGGAAAGGGAAAATGTCTTTATGGTTGGGAATCCAGCGGTTATTTCTCTAAATGGAGTGAAGGTATTGATGTTTCATGGTCAAAGCATTGATGATATTGTTAAGACTACTCCAGGTCTAAGTTATGATAGTCCAACAAATGTAATGAAACATCTTCTTAGAGCAAGACATCTTAGTCCAATTTATGGTAGCCAAACTCCTATCGCTCCTGAAGTTGAGGATTTGATGGTAATTGATGATATTCCTGATGTTTTTCATGTCGGTCATGTTCATAGAGCCCAGTTAGATATGTACAAAGGAATTCTTTTGATAAATTCTGGTTCTTGGCAAAAACAAACCCCATTTCAAGCAAGTGTAGGAATGACTCCAAATCCTGGAATAGCTTTAATGGTAAATCTGAAAACATTCCAAGTACTTCATCAAAATTATAACTCAAATTTAGATAATATCTTGCAAAGTTAAATCATCTTGAAATGTCTTTTTTATCATTTCAGTAGATATTGTTAGTTTGTATTTTTTGGTGCGGCCGTGAATTCCTTGATGGACCAATCTTCCGGTAATTATCCCCGATAATTCAATTTCACTTAACATTTGGGTAATTCTTCTTTGAGTGAGTGCATCTCGCCCAACTATTTTACAAAGTGCCTTGTAAGATGAATAAATCTCTCCAGTTGATGATCCACCAGCCTTCATTATTGCTAAAATTACTAATTTCTCATGAAGGGGATATGATTTGAGTGATGTTTCTTCTTTATTTTCTTCAATTTTTTGAGATGCTTCTCGAACATGCTCTTTTGTGACTTTTTCTGATTGCTGTCTCTCAGCAATCTCTCCTGCGACCCTAATCAAATCTATTGCTCGCCTAGCATCACCATGTTCCCCCCCAGCTAATGCAGCGCATAAATTTAGTGCAGGTTCTTCCACGGAATTTGGGATAAAGGCTTGATTGATTCTCTCCTCAAGTATTTTTTTAATTTGTTCAACATTATAATTGGTAAATATGACCTCCTCTTCTCCAAGACTACTAATTACTCTTGGATCAAGTTTTTCTTTAAAGGTCAAATCATTAGAAATTCCAACTAAGGTTAATGAACCAGAAACTAATCTTTCATTTGCTCGGGTTAGTTGATATAAAATATCCTTACCTGTTTTTGAGACAAGTTGAGCAAGATAATCAATTTCATCAATTACAAAAATTGCGTTAATTTTTCTTTTTTCAATATTGTTTAGGATTCGTTTGAAGATCTCACTAATTGCAAGACCGGTGGTTGGTAGTTCTTTATCACTTAAACCTAATTGCCTTCCTAAACTTACTAATAGTCCGTAAAGTGTAGTTTCTTCTTTTGAATTTGAATAGACTAGTTTTATTGGGAAATTGGATTTTTCAACCCTATCCTGAATTTTATTTATCACTTTTTTCACAACTAGGGTCTTTCCAGTCCCTGGTTTACCATATACTAGTAAATTTGAAGGTCTGGATTTTTTAAGAATTGGAAGAAGTGATTGTGTTACTTGTTCCTGTTCAGAGTTTCTATGTTGGATAATTTCAGGAATGTAGGTATAATGAAGAATTTCCCTGTTTTTAATTATCGATCTTCCTGATTCAGCTGCATCTAGTAATCTATCAATCGGATCTGACATACTCACACACCTTTGTTTCTACTAGTTAACAACGTAATCATATTGGAATTAAGAGAGTATAGAATAGAATAATAATTCTAGTTTAGTTTATAATTAATTATTTTTAGTTAGATTTCCCCATTTTAAAAAATTTAAATAAAAAACAGAGTGGAAATATTGGTGTGTGGGTAAATCCATTCAAATTGATTAACAAACTGTTAATTTTATGTTAAGAAATCTCTCAAAAAACCTATTTTTACCCCTTTATTTCCATTCCAGGCGTTAAGAATCGAGTTAACATTGTTAATAATGAGATTTTACCCCTTTATTTCCATTCCAGGCATGAAATTAAGGGTCTTTTATTATTAATTTAAAGAATTTATGTTAATAACAAAAAATTCACTAGGCATGACTTAGGCAGTCAATGTTAACAAACCTCCATGTTAACAAAACTTCGCGGATCTATTGAATTGTTAACAATTACTCCTTTTAGATCTTAAAGATGGCTAAAAAACGGATTCGTATTGATATGGAGGACTCTGATGGAGCCCGTTATGATATAAAATTAGAGGGAAATGTGACTAGAGATAAAGTTCTTAAAATTTTTGAAATGATGGATTTAATGAATATTGAAGAGGAACAAGAAGTCATCAATATGGACTCAATTGGTGCTAAAATTTGGAATATTATAGATAAATTCTTTCCAATGGGAAAGTTTACCTCCACAAACATTCTCGAAAAATACGAAGATGAATATAATGAACCTGTAAAATTAAGTATAATCTCTACCTATCTATCAAGATTTGCAGTGAAGGGAAAGATTGGTAGAATTCGAACTGGACGTGAATGGACGTACCAAACCATAAAACTTAGTCAAAAACAGAAATAAAATCACGAAATTGTAATTTTACGTACAATTAACCTATCTTTACCTAAAATCAATTTAACGTACTCTCCTTTCTGAATATCCATATATTTTCTGAATTGTTTAGGAATTGAAATCGTACCTGCAGAGGTAATCTTTACCAAAATTTCATTCTCTTGAACTGACATATAATTTCATTAAATTATTAATATATAAAATTAATTAATTTATAATAAATAATAAAAAATCAATTATTTTAGGTATTTTTCTAAAATTTAGATCTCTTAAACCAAAAAACAGGATCATGCAATGGTAGAACTTGGTTCCAGAATACCAATTTTCTGTTTTCCCTTTTCAGAAATTGAATAAGAATATGGTTTTGATTCTGTATTTCTATTAACATAACCATCTTCAAATAATTTTTTCATTAGTCTTGAAGTATGCTCTCTACTACGTTTTAGTGTGATTTGTATGTCACGTGATGTCATAGGTTTGCTTGTGATTAGCTTCAACACAAAATCTGTTGCATTATTATGATCTAAATTAGGCATACGGGAAATTGTTTTAGGCTCTGTGGGCACAATTTCAGATTTTGAAATAATATCTTCAGGATTTTCTTTTAACTCGGTCTTGGCCAGTTTTTCTAAGAATTGTTTTAGTTCCAAATTTTGGTCAACGGGTTTCTCTCCTATATCTTGAATTTCTAATGAATCTAGGCGTATTTTCATATCAATTAGCTGTCTTTCATAATACTCTAATCGCTCTTTTTGTGATGCATCAAATACTTCCTTAGGTTTAATCATAGGGTGTATCTTGAAGTAGGCAAAAAGTCCTCCCAATCCAACCAAAAAAGCAATAATCACACTCAATAATACCTCAGGATCAGGGATTTCTATTAACATCACAAAATTTATTCCTAAATTGTGATTTATTGTGATTGACCAATATTATTTCACACTTTAGATTAACATACGCACATTATCCATCACATCAAACCCCCAAACCCTACAAATTGAAATTATCAAACATCACATATTACATGCCTGTCGTATTACCCTATCAATCACACTAATCACCTCATCCTCCCTTTCTGGAAATACATCACTATCGTTTATCACACTAATCTGTTCTGAGAGTTTTGATATCACATCTATATCATCAGGTAAAAGTATGCCTAGACCACGTAAAAGAATGATTGAATAGAATAATGAGATTAATTTTTCTCTAGACTGACTAACCTGCCTATAATATGCGCCTCTAGTTATAGTAAATTTAGAATCAAGAAGATCCTTCTGATTTAAAATAATTTCAATTTGTCGTTCTGTAAACAGTGATTTTTTAATTATTTTTCTAATAATGTTGTTAAATTTAGACTGATCAGACTCGGACATAGCTATACAAATTTGTATACACCTATTCCAATTAAACTTTAAAGAGTCATCTACAAACCCAATTTATGGCTGGAAATAAAGTTGAATCCTTTCTAAAATCTGAATTAAAAAAGAAAAATGCATTATTATTTGTACTAATTGATTCTGAAGTTTCAAACCTAG
Source organism: Candidatus Nitrosopumilus sp. (assembly GCA_029863275.1). GTDB lineage: Archaea > Thermoproteota > Nitrososphaeria > Nitrososphaerales > Nitrosopumilaceae > Nitrosomaritimum. The sequence continues at coordinate 5,677 of JAOTVS010000003.1, read as the reverse complement.
AATCCTCAAAGAAATTGGCAAAAGATGTAGAAAAAATTGGAGCCTCGGCGATTCTTGTGGGTGGATCCTCTGCAACAGATCAAATTGAGATGGCTCAGGTAGTCAAGGGAATAAAACTTGGAATCAAAATACCAATTATTCTGTTTCCAGGCAATGTCACAGGTGTGGTTCCAGATGCGGATGCTATATTGTTTAGTTCCTTGATGAATTCTGAAAATCCATATTTTATTACACAAGCACAAGCTCTTGGTGCCCCAAGTGTCCTCAAGTTTGGTCTTGAACCACTTCCTACTGCTTATTTAGTTATAGGTGATGGAACATCTGCTTGGTTTGTAGGTTCGGCAAGAGGCATTCCATTTGAAAAACCAAAAATTGCAGCAGCATATGCACTTGCTGCACAATTTCTTGGTATGAGATTTGTATATCTAGAGGCAGGTTCTGGCTCAAAATCAACTGTAACTCCTGAAATGGTTAAAACTGTAAGAAAAGCATTTAATGGATTTTTGATAGTGGGTGGAGGGATTAAGGAGGTAAAGACGGCAAAAGAACTAGTTAAGGCTGGTGCTGATGCCCTTGTTATTGGTACGTTCTTGGAAAAAGGGGGAAGTATTAAGAAATTAACTGAGATTGCAAAGACAATTCAAAGAGCCAAATAACAAGAATGTACAATGTCTGAAAATACTTCCAATTCTCGTTTGGTTGGCATAAAAATGCCTGAATATTATAGAGATTATTATTCTGATCTATCAGCTGAAACATACAGAATTTTTGAGAATGCCGCTGAGGCCAAATCTAGTTTAGTTGATTCTTCAGGAATAATTGAGCCGAAGATCGCATTTGATTTAGCTGATAGGGTCTCAAAAATGCACGAAATTGATATTGCCGATCCTTTACGGGAATTATTAAAAATTAATGGAAAAGAACTCTCCGCATTAATCCTTTCAAAGGAAATAGCCTTAGGCAAATATTCCCTTCCTGAGACAACTTTAGAGGAAAAATTAGACTTGGCTGTTAGGGTGGGTTTGGCAATTGTCACAGAAGGTGTTACAATTGCACCACTTCAAGGGATAAGTGAAGTTAAAATAAAGAAAAACAAGGATGGCTCTGAATACCTTTCAGTCTCTATTGCAGGACCAATGAGGTCTGCAGGTGGAACGGAATCTGCTGTAACAATGCTAATTGCTGATCATGTACGAAAAACAGTTGGACTTTCCAAATTTCAAGCGAATTCCTTTGATGATGAAACTGGAAGATTTGTGGAAGAATTAAGAATTTATGAAAGAGAAGCTGGAAATTTTCAATTCCATATTTTAGATGAAGATATTATTCGAGTAATTTCTAATCTTCCTGTTGAACTCAATGGAGTTGACACGGATCCCTTTGAGGTAGTCAATCATAAAGGCATGGTAAGGATTAACACAGATAGAGTTCGAGGAGGAGCTTTAAGGGTCCTAAATGACGGATTAATCGGAAGGGCTAAAAAATTACTCAATAGAATAGAACTCTATAATCTTGACGGATGGGAATGGCTTGCAGATTTGAAAGGAGCTGTTCAGACAGATGATAAACAAGAAAATGCAGCTGCAAAAAGAATGCGTGAGGTTATCACAGGACGTTCTGTTTTATCAATGCCTAACAAATTAGGTGGATTTCGACTTAGGTATGGTCGTGCATGCAATACTGGATTTGCTGCAGTTGGAGTTCATCCCGTAATTGCAGAAATTTTAGATCATACAGTAGCGGTGGGCACTCAAATCAAAATTGACATCCCAGGAAAAGGAGCTACTGTTGCCTTTGTTGATTCAATAGAAACTCCAATAGTTCGAGTAAAAAATGGAAATGTTATAAAAATTAGAGATGTAAAACATGGAATTGAAATTAAAAAAGATATTGAAAAAATTCTACATTTAGGGGATATTTTGATTTCTTTTGGAGATTTCTTGGAAAATAATGCTCAACTTGTACCAACAGGATATGTCGAAGAACTTTGGATTGAGGAATTAAAAGAAAAACTTGCAAAATACGAGCCTAACGATGAATATCTAAATCAATTTCTAAGTCGGGCCCCCACTTTGGATGAAGCCCTAAAAATTTCGTTAGATTTTCATGTTCCTTTACATCCGCAATTTCTTTACTTTTGGGATCAAATATCTTCTTCTGAATTATCAGAAATTTTACAACCAGAAAAAGTCAATGAAAGCTCTATAGAATATCCACAAAATGTCAAGAAAATTCTTGAAAAATTAGGAGTTCCACACATACAAAAAGATAGAATTATTCTAGAAGAAAACGAGGCAAAAATTTTCTATAATTTACTCTTAAGAAAACCCATAATAATTGATGATTCTTCTGTCCCTAAAATAATCTCAAAATCTTCGGAAATTCCAATAAGAAACAAGTCGTCCACATCAATTGGAGTCAGGATTGGAAGACCAGAAAAAGCAGCTGCAAGACAAATGAAACCTCCAACACATGTTTTATTTCCAATAAGCGATAAAGGAGGACCAACACGAGACCTTCTAAAAGCATCTAGATATCCGAACTTTTTTACCAATATTTTTAATCGCCAATGCACTAAATGCAATGAGCCTTCGATTGGAATAAAATGCTCAAAATGTGGAACAAAGACTTCGATAATTTATCAATGTTCAGCTTGTCGAGATATTCTTGAATCTCCATTTTGCGAGAAATGTAAAAGAAAAGCGCCGTCTCATTCTTACAAATTATTTCCCTTGAAAGAAAAATTACTAGCAGCCCAAGAAAAAATGGGTTTGAGGGCACAAGAACCCTTCAAAGGAGTAAAAGAACTAATCAGTCAGGATAGAATTGCAGAGCCCCTAGAAAAAGGACTAGTTCGTCAAAAATTCGGTCTAACCACATTCAAAGATGGAACAGTCCGTTTTGATGCTACAAATTCTCCCATCACTCAATTCAAACCTTCCTGGATTGGGACTTCTATTGAAAAATTGAAAGAATTAGGATACACCAAAGACATGGATGGTAATCCGATTACAAATTCTGATCAGTTAATAGAAATTAGAATGCAAGACGTTATCATTCCATATGAAAGTGGAAGATATCTAGTCTCTACTTGTAAATACATTGATTCGCTTTTAAAAAAATTCTATGGAAAACCTCCTTTTTACAATGTTAGTAATTCTGAGGAGTTAATTGGACATCTAATAATTGGGTTGGCTCCACATACTTCTGTAGGAATTGTTGGAAGAGTCATTGGATTTACTGAGACTCATGTGTGTTTTGCCACACCAAATTGGCATTCAGCAAAGAGAAGAGATGCAGATGGAGATGCTGATTCGATAATGCTCCTTATGGATAGCCTTCTCAATTTTTCAAGGCAATTTCTTTCAGATAGAATCGGTGGCTTAATGGATGCACCATTATTGATTCAACCATTAGTTCTACCACATGAATCACAACCCCAAGCACACAACTTGGAAGTCACAAAATTCTTGCCACTGGATTTTTTCAAATCTACACTTGAACAAAATAAAGCTTCAACTGTAAAATCAATTGAAATTATCGAATCACGGTTAGAGACTGAAAGACAATTTTATGATTATTATTTCACACATCAAACGTCTTCTCTTACTACATCCAAATCTAGGAGTGCCTATTCAACACTTGGGTCAATGCTAGACAAGCTTGATATGCAAATTCGAAATGCCGATATGATTGATGCTGTAAACACTGCAGAAATTGTTTCTAATGTAATTTCTACACATTTAGTTCCTGATATTATGGGGAATCTTCGTGCCTATGCAAGACAAAGTTTTAGATGTACTGCATGTGGAAAATCTTATCGTCGTCTTCCCCTAACTCAAAACTGTATTTGTAATCACAAGTTAATTCAAACCATTACTAGAGGTTCTGTAGAAAAATATCTAAAGCTAGCCAAAAGATTAGTAAATAATTATGATGTAGGTGAATATCAGAAAGGTCGAATCCATGCATTATCTGACGAAATCGACCTAGTTTTTGGAAAGAATAAAGGGGATCAGTCTCTTCTTACCGATTATGCATCGTAAAGTTACTATCTTAATTTGACGTATTCATAAGCTCCTAATTTGTTATCAAAACAATAATGAACTTTTTGATAGTTCTTTCTGAATGCTTTGACCTTTGCTAGTATTTTTTTAGGATCTTTTCTCTCTATTACAATTTCTTTGATAAAAGATGCAATTTCTTTCATCTCATTTTGTTTCATTCCAATTCTTGTTATCTCAGATACTCCTAATCTAATTCCACCTGGATGGAAATAATTACGTCCTGCCTTAATATCACCTGGAATTAATTGTCTATTTACAATAACGTTTGCCTTTTCTAAGTCTGCTTCAACTTTACCCCCATCTGAATAATCAAGTACGTTTACTGCGATTTGATGGGATTGTGTAAATCCTCTACTTTCTCCTAATACCTTAAAACCAAAGTCGTTAAGAGCTTCTGCAAAAGATTTTGCATTTTTTATTACTTGACTTGCGTAATCTTTTCCAAACTCTAATGCTTCAGCAAATGCGACGGCCTTTCCTGCCATATGATGTATATGATGACTACTTGTCAGTCCTGGAAACATTGCTTTTTTAATTCCATCTTCATGTTCTTTTGAGCCTAGAACAAGACCACCCTGAGGACCAAACAAAGTTTTGTGGGTACTCATAGTCATAGTATCTGCACCTTCCCGAAGTGGATCTTGGAATTTACCTCCTGCAATCAAACCAGCCACATGAGCTGCATCATAATTGATATGAATATTATAGGTTTTTAGAAAGTCTGCCAACTCTTTTACTGGATGGGGAAACAAAAACAATGAGCCACCAAACATTGCCATTTTTGGAAGACGTCCGATTTTCTTTAGTTCCTTAACCTTAGTTTTTGTTTTATCTACATCTATGGTCATCTCTTCGGCATTAAATGGATAAAACTCAATTTCTAATCCATGGACTAAACCTGCGGTGCCTGAATGTTCTTTTTTTCCATGCGAAATGTGACCTCCAGCCGGAATTGAAGGAGCCAGCATAATATCACCTGGATTTGTAAAAGCAGAATATATAGCAAGATTGGCAACAACTCCTGAGACGGGTCTTACATCAGCAAACTTAGCCTTGTACAATTTTTTGGCTAATTTCATACATTCAAACTCAACATCATCAATGTAGATACACCCAGCGTAAACTCTATCACCAGGCCAACCTTCAGCGTATCTGTTACCAAAATCTGAAATAATTGCCTCACGAACAGCAGGGCTTGGAATATTTTCACTGGCAATTAATGGAATAGAATTTTCAAACCATTTGTGATGTTCTTTTAGTTTTGAGAAAATTTTATCATAAGCTTCCTTGTTTGAGGATTTTACCATAACCTGCAAATTGATTTTCCCAATTTAAAAACACCGATTTTAAATCTTAAAAAATATTGATTTTCTGCAACGTATAAAAGGGGAATCCGAGCGTTTGTGGTTAATGGGTATGCAAGCCACTTCCAAAGGAACTATGCCTGTTGTATTGCTTAAAGAAGGCGGAACGGAGACCAAAGGAAGAGACGCTCAAAAAAATAACATAGCTGCATCAAAAATCATTGCAGAAATTGTTCATTCCAGCCTTGGACCTAGAGGAATGGATAAGATGTTAGTCGATTCCTTAGGAGACGTTACTATTACAAA
>JAOTVS010000065.1 GCA_029863275.1 Candidatus Nitrosopumilus sp. | reverse complement strand
CCCATCCGGTCCATATTTGAATTTTTGAAATTATTATTTCAAGATTTAATATGAAAAAAATTCGTTTGTGCTAAATAGAACGAGAGATCAAACAAAATATGCAGGGTTTTTTTGAGGATAAAAAATTTCTAAATAATAGTAATGTAATTTGTCATCTGACTGACACTTATTTTATTAAAGAATCAAAGATTGGAGAAAAAATTGATTTACCGGGTTTTGCCAGAATTTTTAAAATTTTAGATTTGTTGTCTAATAAAAAAGAAAATAATATATTATTTTTACACAGTGGTGATTTTCTATTTCCGTCCTTTCTAAGTAGTTTTTTCAAGGGAAAGCAAATTGTCGATATTCTAAATCAATGTGGATTGAATTACTGTACTCTTGGGAATCATGATTTTGATGGAGGCTCTAAGGTTCTAAAAAAGAGAATAAAAGAATCCAAGTTCAAATACATTATCACAAATTTATCTACTCCAAAATCATTTTCATCAAAGATTCTGAATTATGATGTTTGGCCTAGAAAAACTCCAATTGTTGCAATACTTGGTATTGCAGGGAAAATGACCGTAGAGAAGGCTATAGACAGTGGATTTAGAGTTAAAAATCTCAAAAACTCTTTAAAGAAAAATATGGCTGAAATTAGAGAAAAATTTCCAGACATTAAAATTCTAATCGTTCTATCACACATGGGAGACCAAGAAGATTTGCAGCTTAAAGCGATTCTAAATAAAACATGGAAAAGTAATTCTGTAATTTTTGGAGGTCATGACCATAACAAATTGATTTCTTACAATCCAAAATTAGACAAATGTATGCTGGTCAAAGGGAAGTCAAATGCACGCACTATGCAAATAATTAATCTAAATGGAATAATTAACAAACAAAATCAAAATTTAGAAAAACAGTTGTTGATCCTTGGTTCAAAGGATTTTCAAAGAGTCAAGCCTTCAAGGAAAATTGAAGAAAAGATTGAATCATGGTTTGAAAAACTAAAAAAACAAAATAGGCTCCCTTCAAATAAAATTGTCAAAAAGTTTCCAAAGGGAGTGGTTTTAGATGGAACAGAATCATCCTTAAGACAAGGAAGTACAAACTTGGGTAATTTTGTAACTGATTGTTTAAAAAATTATACAAATTCAGATATTGCCCTAGTAAATTCAGGGCATTTTCGTTGTGATAGATATTTTTTGGAAAAATTGAGGGTGTCTGATTTATTCAATATCTTTGTAATGGAGCAAAAGAGTGTAATATTGGTGACTAAATTAAGCAAAAAAGAGTGTCTTCTTTTGTTAAAGCATGCCTATTCAGAAGTTGGGAAAGGAAAAGTTCTGCAGGTTTCAAAAGATGTTTTGGATGTTTTGAACAAACCTTCAAGTGATGACAAAGTTCGTGTGGCTGTAATTTCGGATATGCTGTTTACTGATGAGGATGGGTTTGCAAATATCATAGCTAAACAACGAAAGATCAGTCCTAAAAAATTTCGTAATTCCTTGAAAAAAGATGTTCTTAGTGATACGAATCTAATTGAAGGAATAATTAAAACTGCAAATCAAGTAAATTATGACTCTAAAATTCGATTCCAAGTGGGCAAAAAATATTAAAACAGAATAACTATGTTTGTGGATTTTTTGGCAATTTTATTTTAAATGTAGTTGGATTGTTAGAAACAGTCAGAGTTCCATTATGAGATTCCACTATAGATTTACAGCTTGCAAGACCAAGCCCTGTTCCCTCTATTTTAGTAGTAAAGAGAGGATCAAATATTTCAGAAATTATTTCTTCGGGAATACCTGGTCCTGAATCTTGAACCAAGATTATTGCATATTCGTTTTCTTCATTAATATTAATTGTAATAGTCCCACCTATCTCTCCAAGGGCCTCAATAGAATTCGTTAGTAAATTTTCTAAAACAATTTCAATTTGGTTAGGATCGCAAGTAATTTGAAAATCTTTTTCAGGTAAGATAATCTTGATATTTTCAGGTATCTGGACAAATTGTTTCAAATTTTTAATAATTTCTAAAAGAGAAACCTTTTGGTATTTAGGGGCTCTTGTGCGAACAAAGTCTAAAACATTTTCAACTAAATACTGTATCTTAGATGAGGATTTGTCAATCTGATCAAGTTTCCTAATTTGGTTTTTATCTAATTCTTTGTTTGTTTTTCTCAACAAATCTACAGCCATTTTAATAACAGAAAGAGGAGTGCGAATATCATGAGATAATCTAGATGACAATTCACCGATGGTGGATAATCTCTCCTCAATTACAAGTTGTTTTTGTACCTTTTCGAGCTCTTTTTGCATCGTATTTACATCTTTTGCAAGAGATGAAATCTCGTCATCTCCAGATACATAAATGTTCTCGCGTAAATTTCCTTTAGCAATTTCTCTGGTTGCTTTTTGTAAATTTTTAATCGGCATGGAAACAGAATTTGAAATATACAGAGATGTAAAAATTGCAAAAGCAATAATTAAAATCACAGAGAATAAAATAGTATATTGAATTTTAATTAGTGGCATCATGGCCTGTTCCTTGTCAAAGATTATGGTCAAGCCCCAATCGGTTTCTGGAATGTATCTGGTCACAGACAATACCAAGTTTCCATTATAACTCACTGAATCTGTAAAAGTATTTTGATGTTGCATTACGGATTGAATTATCGGATCTTGAATATTTTCTTTAGGGATAATTATTTGAGTATAATTTGCAAACAAAAGAGGGGAAATAATTTGAGCATCTCCATTTTCATTTTTTTTTGCCAAGATCAATTCACCTGATTTACCAAATGAGAGGGGCTCAGAGATTATTTTATTGATTAAATCAAAATTAATTTCCACCAATATTACTCCAAGAAAGGTCTCATCTAATCTAAGAGGCCCTGAGATATTCAATACTGAGTTATTGTGATTAGCAGTGCTTGTCTGGACAATTTTTTTATAATGAGCATTTTGAAAAAGGGGAGATTCTAAAAAATCTCGGCCCAAGTAATCATCTTCAGTCGAAAATAAAACTTTTCCATCAGAATCAAGAAAATGAATTTCCTTGATATCTGGAATTGCAATTTTTGCATCATGCAAAATCTTATGTATTTTATTCCAATCTTGTTCATTTGGATATTCCAAATAATTTGCAATACTTAGCCGAAGTTGAGTTCTGCTTGTAATTGCATCATGCCGCTCAAAATTTCTATCAATTGATTCAGAAACCCATGATTTTTCAATTGTTGCAATAGAATTTAACTCACTTAGAATATCTGATGTTATCTCTTCTTGTGCGACAATATAAGAAAAGATTCCTGAAACTATTAGAATTGGCACAGTGATTCCCAAAATTAAGAAAAATAACTTTTGCCGAATTTTCAACTAGCAAACCTCAGATTACTAATATTTTTAATATGCTTGGGAATTTCTATTTCAAGTATTTTTTGAGATTCGATATTTACAAAAATATTATCATCTTTTTGTTTTTCGGATAAAATATTGGAAGGATTACCTCCATTTAATATCACTACTGCTTTTAGTCCAGCTAATTCGCCTATTTTTTTATAATCTACAACGTTTCCGGCAAGGGCACCTGAATTAATTCCTGCCTTATTACAAGAAAATGTGGGTTTATTATTCTCAAGACCTACTGAAATTGCAATTTCCTCAGCCCCACTTTGAACAAGTGTATCACATGCATTATACAAAACATCAATTTCAGAAATTACTTGGTTTATAGAATTTTCCACTTCATCTAAATTACTTGGTTTAATTTCAACCACACTGATTCCTTTTAGTTCGGCATATTCCATCATAAGCTCAAACTGAATTTTTGAATTAGATTCTCCTTGACGATGCAAAAACCCAATTTTCTGGGCTTTGCTAATATCATAAATTAGATCTAATTGTTTTTCTACAGAAACAAAATTAGATGTTCCAACAAGGTTATTTCCAGATGACTCAAAACTATCAACAATACCTGATTCAACAGGAAAAGTAACTATTGAAAAAACAATAGGAATATCTTCTGTTAAATCTTTTGCAATCAATGTCCCAGTGGTGGTTAAAGAATAGATCAAGTCTACATCCATAGCAATAAATTCTTGAATTATTTCTCGTTGAATTGTTTCATCACCTTTAGGATTTCTTTCAACATATTCAACGTTTACACCCTCCATGAATCCATATTCTTTTAGTGAATCCTTAAATCCAGAAATATTTTCATTATAATCACTATTTTCCATCCATTTAGCAATACCAATTTTTATTGACATTGTTTGAGCTTCTGCATCCATTTGAGTAGTGAATGAATTGTCGTCTAGTCCTAAAAGTAGGAGCACAGTTAAGGTTAAACCAAATTTTAGACCCATATTTAATAAAAATCCACATTAACGTTATTCAAACATAAGTGGAACAAAGTTACACACATGAGCGTCTAATTTTATAAATTAACCAGATTATCAGGAAATTTTTTAAAATATCGTAAAATCGAATTGTAAACCCAATAATCAGCAATTGTAAGAGTCCTAAAATTTAAGTTCCAAAAATGGGACTTTAATTATAAAAACTAGTTTAAAGTATCGAACAGACCAAATCTTAAGTTACCAGAAATTTATAGATATTTGGAAATCCCAGTACTGCTCCCTATCTTCGGATAGTTTTTTTCTGGATTCCAATTTTTTATTTTACAATAAAATAATAATTTTAAACTATAAACCCAGAATCACTTTAATGGTAGAACTATGTTTGATGATACTCTCAAATACTACTAATTTTATAACTTTTTGATTTTTGTCTAATTCAAAATTTATTTTTTGAAAAATAGTAGATAGTTTCTCAACACTTCTCCTTTTTGCAGTAAACTCTTTTCCCGCTCCTGTTAAAAATCCATTACGCAGTAGATAATTTATTTTTCGATATGCTGAAGTTTTTGGTAATTTGCACACATCGATTATTTCTGTAATTAAAAGAGGTTTGAAAAGGGTGGATTCAATTATCATCCTATATTCTTTATCACCTAGTATTTCAACAATCAAGTTTACTAAGGATTCATCTTTGATTGTAACCAAGTATGAATCTTTTAATTTCTTCAGGGTAAAGATTTCCACTAGGCATTTTTTTTCAAAACTTAAGGTATCTGTTTTTAAAAACTCATTTAACACCTCGTCTACTATGGAAAAATCGTTAATTGCAGGGTTTAGAGACATTCCATATTTTTTAAATAATGATAGTTTTACTTTTTTTTCTATATTTGACTCTAAATTCTTTTTAATTACATTTGTAAGAGAATTTGAAATTAATTCATCGATGCCAGACATATTTGAGTCTAACGAAATCTCTTTATAAAAACAAAACTCACAAAATTATAAAATGAGTAAAACCGCTATTGTCATCGATGATGACATAGAATTTGTAGATATTTTTTCTCAGCTTTTAGAAGAAGCAAATACAGATGTTGTCGGGAAAGGCCATAATGGGAAAGAAGCAATAGATCTCTTTAAGGAAAAGAACCCAAATTTTGTCTTTATAGATTTGAATATGCCAGATGGAACTGGATTTCATGCTATCAGAAATATAAAAAAAATCGATGAATCTGCTAAAATAATAGCAGTTACTGGAAAGAATGATTTTTCAACTCAAGGCAAATTACAAAAACTAGATATTCATGGATTTATTCACAAACCAGTCGATATGAATAAAATAATAGAATTGATCGAAAATTAGTTTCTTAAAGTAAACCAAATTGCTCTTTTCAGGCGGAATCTGACCGTAACTCTTCTTCAGTTCATCTATTGTATGCCATCCTCCAACTTCAGAAATTATCCCATAATTGTAGTTGGTTTTAGATAGCCAATAATGAGCTCCAATGTGTCTTAGCACATGTGTCGGATGATGAAAGAAATATTCAGAATTTTTTCCTAGATGTAGGTAGATATTTGATAATTTTTTGGCAATTTCAATTTGGAATTTATATTTTGAACAATTGGATTTATAGATTTTGTTAACTCCTTGAGATCTTAGCAAGTCAATGCTTTTGAGTATCTTCTCTTGTAATGTATTTGACCCATTTTCCACCTCTGATGTGTTCCGTTTTTGTTTCATGAGCAGTCATAATGTAGATTGATTTTCCTGCTGCATTCTTTTGAATCGTGTAATCATTATCCATGTTGTATAATGCACCAAACCGTGCACAAGAATCTATTCCAATCCAGAACCATCTGTAGATATCAGAATCCAAGCCCCACTTTTCTTTGATAAAAGATTCTGCTTTGACAAATTCTTCCTCAGTAAACCGGATATCTGCATACTTGTCATGTCCTGGAATCTTTTGGGACATTATTCCTGTGGTTCCTTTCTTCCATGTCAAGTCATAAAATCCACAAAAGTCTCTGACTCCTTGTACTCTGAAATAAATTCCTGTGTTTGAACCCATTTGCTTTCTGCCACTGCCAGACTGTTTGACATCTCCATTCTGATAATATTTTTCAAAACTCCGCATAATTTTTTCAGGATTTTTTCTAGACAGTCAAAGTTCTCTTGGTCTTACTTGGCAGGTATTACAAACAACTTCAAGTGAATTGAGGCGAGTCTTCCAGCACTTTACTGGATTGCCTTGCTTTCGTGTTAGCAAGTCATCCATCCATTCAGAAACTAGTTGGTCACTAGTAATTTTGTAATGTTTGTTGAATGCCCGAAACTCTGATTCTGGACTTTTTTGGTAAAAAGAAGTGTCCCGATTGGAGTCGGGAGATACTGTCTTCTTTTGATATCCGATTGATATAGTTATAAACAGTTTTTCTGCAGACTTCTAGAACTTTTCCAATCTCAGCAATAGTAA
>JAOTVS010000064.1 GCA_029863275.1 Candidatus Nitrosopumilus sp. | reverse complement strand
TCAAATGTGAATGCATATTGTGCACCCCCTAAGATTAAACTGCTATCAAATACACCTGAAGGACCATCAGCAGGACTTCCACCCGTTACTGTATGAGCTGCAGTATCAGAATTCGTCCATTCTACAGTATCTCCTTTCTTGATTGTAACAGATGGAGGTAGATAACATTCATCAGTTTCTTCGCATCCTGGCACCGCAGTTCCTGTTGGAATATCAACACTTACAGTTTGTGGGCCTGAAGATTCAGCTGCCATCTTTTCAGCTGCCATCTTTTCAGCTGCCATCTTTTCAGCTGCCATCTTTTCAGCTGCCATCTTTTCAGCTGCCATCTTTTCAGCTGCCATCTTTTCAGTTGGCATCTTTTCTGCTTCAGATTGTTCTTTTACATCAGAAGCTAACTTTGCAAAGGGATCAGTTTGAATTGACTCTTCTACAGGAGCTAATGGGGCCGAAACTATTGGAGCAGAAACAGTTGGGGGATTGTTCTGAGCCATACCACCAAAGGCAGCAAATGCTACGCCAATGGCTACGATCGCTATAGTAAACCCAATCGCTGCTTTGTCTATGCTTGTCATAATTGATCGTTCACCTATTACTTACTAAATAAATCTAGTCCTAGTCTTAAATTCAATAATTTATTATTTTTTTTAAATTGGGTACGCCTATCTTTATTTTAAACGGATATTGATAAATTCTTATTTTTAAAAACAAATGAAATTTTTGCCGTAACTCAGAAAATTCCCTTTTTCATGTTTATTTTTATTGATTTTTATTACATTAATAAAATTTAACTAACTTTAATAATTCTCATATTTTTTGATTGAAAAAATAAAAATAGAATATTCCCCATAGAATTGGTATTTTTATTGTTAGTACAGTATTAACTTAAGTGATAATTAATTCAAGTTTTATTTTTCATCAACACATTCATAATTAATTTTCAATTTTCTTATCTCCATTAATTATTTATTGAAAAAATCTATTTTCAATAAATTCATCAAAATAATATTCAATACTTACTAAATAATCTGTTATTCTTTTGTAATTTTTCTTTAACGTTATACTATCTCCATTTTTATTGATGAAATGTCCATTACCCAAAATAATCCCACATGTAATGTATTTTGATTGTTGAATCGTAACTTTATCGAGGCAAATATTTGAATACTCTCTTTTTTGTTATACTATGGACTTTTCTGTTTTGATTGCCGATGTAATTAGCTTTTTACTTCCATCAAAAAATAAAGTATGATTCAATTGTCAACCAAAAAGGGGTTCTTTGTCTATATTATTTGAATCCCCACCTTATGATCTTGGATTGAAATGTCGTATCATGATTGAATCGCAAGTATTTTTTTCAAAAATGGTTGATGAATTAGTAGAATTTTCTGAACATGATCCTGAATTAGCTGACGGTATTAAATGGATAGACAGTCAGGCACAAAAAAAAGGTATTACATTTTATGATATGGTCTTTGAGGTTCTCTACAAACATGATGTAAACTCTAAAGCTAAAGATTGGCTTAAAACAAGAAATTAGAAATTATTTTCTTAAGTCTAAAGTTTTGTATTCACATCCTTCTGGTCCACAATACTTTCCAACATACACTGCTTTTGGTCTATACAGTGCAGTTTTTGGTGCAGCTTCTGCGAACTTTTCTTCAATGATATGGGCTGCCCAACCAACAACCCGAGAAATTGCAAAAATTGGTGTGTTTAAATCCATTGGAATTTTTAACATGTAATAGAGTGAAGCACTATAAAGATCCACATTTGGATAGATGTCTTTTCCCTTTAATTTTTTCATTTCTGAGATGGTAGTGGTTTCTACTTTTTCTGTGATTTTATACCATGGCTCACCAGTTTTTTCAGCAAGCTTTCTTGAAAGCTCTTTTAGAACTTGAGCTCTTGGATCATATGTTTTGTAAACTGCATGACCCATTCCCATAATCCTTTCACCTTTTTCCATTTTTTCTTTAATCCATGGTTCAACTTTTTCAATATCACCAATATCTAAAAGCATCCTCATTACTTCATAATTTGCTCCTCCGTGTAGTTCTCCACTCAATGCTCCAATTGCTGCACTAGCTGCAGAATACATGTGTGCTCTAGTTGAGGCCACCTGTCTTGCGATAAATGTAGACGCGTTAAACGTGTGCTCTGCGTGTAATATAAGACATATATCAAAGATTTTTTCAATTTCGGGATCTGGTTTTTCACCAAACATCATGTAAAGAAAATTACCTGCATGATCTAATGAGGGATCAGGATCAATAATTTCAAGGCCGTTTCGTATCCTGTTCCAACTTGCAATTATTGTCGCGGTTTTTGAAATCAGGTTAATTGCCTTATCATAGCTTGATTCTTTGGATGAAAATTCCTCATCATAATATCCTGCCAATGCAGAAACAAATGCTTGTAACATGTCCATAGGATCTGCATCTTTTCTCCAGTTGCCCATATTGATCTGCATCTGTTTTGGGATGAATCTTGCCTCTTTGAGTTTGGTCTTAAATTCATCTAATTGTTGTTTTGTGGGTAGATTATCATGTAATAGTAAATACGCAGTCTCCTCGTAAGTAGAATTCTTAGTTAAATCAAGAATATCATAACCTCTGTAGATCAGCTTACCTTTTTCTCCATCAATATTAGATACTTTGGTGTCTGCTACCTCTATACCTCGTAAACCAATATTTTTTGTTTCCATGCTATATCTTAGAAAAATGTTTTATTATATTTTCGCAAGGAAAAACGTCTTTAAGTTTAGTATTTTGTCTAATATGGCAACTCTACCCAATAAATCTTAATTTTTAATCAAATGTTAATTGACTCCAACCGAAAGAAAAATACTCGATAAATTAGATAAACTTGTCCTTGAATCCTCTGATGAGGAATTAAAAAAAATCCAAGAGATAGATCTTTTGACTCAATTAGATGGAACTTCCTATTATGATGCTTATGTGAATTCATCCGCTTTATCCAATCAAACAATAAAACAAAAATCCAGAGAACTTAAAAAATAAACCATTCTTGGTTTAAATGAGGGTACTAGATTTAATCGCATGATGTTAGCAAAGACTGCAAAAACAAAGACTGCAAAAGCAAAGACTGCAAAAGCAAAGACTGCAAAAGCAAAGACTGCAAAAGCAAAGACTGCAAAAGCAAAGACTGCAAAAGCAAAGACTGCAAAAGCAAAGACTGCAAAAGCAAAAACTGCAAAAGCAAAGACTGCAAAAGCAAAGACTGCAAAAGCAAAGACTGCAAAAACTATGAGAACAAAGATTACTTGTATTTCCCATAAAGAAGATGCTGATGGAATAAGCTCCGCAGCTTTAATTCGACAAGCATTTGGTGGAGATTCAATATTGGTTGATTATCCAGGACAAATGGATGCATTGAGACATGTAGTTACTGATGAAAAATTAAAATCACTATACATTTGTGATTTGGGGTTAAGTAAAAAAACCCAAGATGAATTTGTTGAATTAATGACTACTTTAAGAAAAAATCAAGTCTCTGTGACCTATATTGATCACCATGACATGGATCCTACCATTATAAAATCACTAGAAAAAATTAAAGTCAAAGTAATTCATGATATTAACGAATGCACTACAGTGCAGGTTTATTCTAACTTTAAATCTAAACTACAAGATCATGCTTCCTTTATTGCAACATGTGCTGCAATTACAGATTACATGGAAGACAGGCCAATTGGTTCAAAATTATTACAAATATACGATAGACAATTTGCATTGATTAGTGCAACTGTTCTTACTTACAATATTGTTGGCCATCAAAAAGATCCTGATTATCTTTTATACTTGGTAGAAGAGCTAGCTGATTCTAAATTCCCACATGAAATTCCAAATACATTTGAGTTTGCACAAATTCAGGTCGAGAAACTTTCTCAGATGATTGCCAAAGTGAAAAAAGGAATGAAAACTATGAAAAATCTAGGATATATGGAAATTCTGGATGCTGGTGCCAGCGGAGCAGTAAATTTTGTTTTAGGGTTATCTGGTAAGGATGTTGGAGTAGCATACAAAGAACGAGTTGATCATGGAATTTACGCCGTTTCAGTTCGTGGTTCAAAATCTCTTAAAACTCATTTGGGAAAAATTGTAAACATTCTTGCAACTGATCTTGGAGGATCTGGTGGCGGTCATGATAAAGCATGTGGTGCAGTAATACCCAAAGATAAAATTAATACGTTTGTTAAAGAACTAAATAAAAAATTAAACTAAATCATTAGTATTATGTAGAAATTTTATTGGTAATATGGGCAATTGACTTCTTCCAGAATCTCTAATAATTGTTGATATTAAACCTGTTAACATTACAAGGCAGCTTCTTTCAAATTAAGAAGGGAAAACAAAACACAAAAATTGGGAGATTTAAATAATTTTAACTTAAAGATTTAGTATCTTTCTCTTATTTTTTTTTCCAATATGTCGATAACTTGATTTACCAAATAATCTCCATCTCGTACTCGACCAATCCCTGTTATTTTTTCGATTCTACTCATAGTTTCGGTTGAAATCTGAAGTTGCACCATCAAATTACCTTGCCTTTTTAGTAATATAAGTGGGGTTATTTTGGATCTGATTCACTGGGATCGTTTTTTCATTCTGCACTCTATCTTAATATTCGAAGGATGGAGAATCCTCACATGGAGCTTCTTGAGGGTAAGGTCAATGTTTGGCTTCAAAGCGCCCAATTTGTTAAATCAAAACCTGGAATCTATGTTCTTTATGATAAAAATTTAGATCCTATTTACATTGGAGAAAGTCAAAATCTACAAAAAACCTTTGAAAAGTATGTCAACAATAACTTTGAGAATGATTCGTGCAAACAAAAGACCAGAACTTATCAGAGAGAATTTGTTGAAAATCCCAAAGAAAAACAACAGGAAATTCTAGAGAATTACAGGAAAGAGCACGGTGTTATTCCCTGCTGTAATGAGGAATCTAAAGAATAACCATTTTTTAAAAGATAATTAAAAAATTTTTTGGTTGAATAAATAATGAATTATTCTTTATAATGAACTATTAGTGATTTTCCCATAACGGGATGAACAGCAACTATATTTTCACCTTTTTCGGCTAGAAAATTATTTACTACATCTTGAAGGAAAACTCCTTCTGGCAATTTTTCAACTTCAAAATACTGTATCTTGTGAATCATTATGATGATTATACATATCAATGATATTAAAGATTCTCAATTTTCACAAATTTATTTTTCTAATTATTTTTTTAATTTATCTGTATCCTAATATTGGAATAATGCAGTAAGAACATCCAATATGTACAGGTGAGCAACAGCAAAGACATCTACATTCTCCTTTTTCATGTTTACATTCTTGACAGCTCAAATCTCTTACTCCTAGGTTTTGATCTTAATCTAGTTTTACAACATTGGCATACAGTTCTTTCTGTTACTAGAAATAATGCACAAAGAGAACACCATTTTTGCCCTGAAGCATATCGCAACTTATTTGACAAACCTTGAGTTTTCATTCGTTCGCATACTCCGCTACATGTTTGAACCATAGATTTGAATGATGAGAAAATCTATTTAAGAGAATTTCCAAATTATTTTAAATTATTTACTGACTTGCACAATCGCATCAATTTCAGTCATTGAATTTAATGGCAAACTGACAACACCTACTGCAATCCTGGAATGTTTACCTTTTTCGCCAAAAATCTCAAAAATCAAATCAGATGCAGAATTAATTACCTTTGGGTGTTGAGTAAATTCTGGTACAGAGTTTACAAATCCAGATATTTTTACTATTTTTGAAACTTTATCTAAATCTCCTAGTTCTCTTTTTATTTGCGCCAAGATGTTAATCGCGCACATTCTAGCTGATTGCTGTGCAGTTTCTAAATTTTTATCTGATACTTTTCCTGTAAATTTCACTTTTCCATTTTCCATTGGAATCTGACCTGAAATATAGATTAAATCTCCAGTTTTAACTACTGGTATGTAAGAGCCAGCAGGGGTTGGTGGTGATGGTAGTTTAATTCCAAGGATTTCCATTTTTTTTTCAATCAAGGTAACTAGTAACTAAAATTCATCTGATTTTAGTTTTTAGATATTTTGATATGGGTTTTCTCTCCTTTTGTTAAATTACTTTGAAAAATCATTCTAGTTTTGTACCCTTTTTTCTGTAAACATCCTTCTAAAATTGAAACCCAAGGAAGAGAGTGACCGCTGTTCATTTTAGATTCCACTGTTATATTTTTTGTATTTGCATCAAAATTAACATGACCTGAACACATTATCTGCATGGCTGCATCTAGCATTTCAATAACATCATCTAAAGATTTTGTTTTTAAGTTAATTCCGTTTTTTTCAAGTAACTTTATCATATCTGGCTCTAATTTTTTGGAAGCAATTGCTGAATTCAAAATATGACTTAGTCCATTTTCGGTTACGGTCTTTATGATTTTATATGTCTCTTGTGCTTCTGACTTGGTCATGTCTGCAAGACATTCAGTCTTTATGGAATTTTTCCAAATATTTAAAAATAATTTACTTTGATTACTCCCCAATATTTCACTTGATGAAAAATTTATCCCTTTTCCATTTTCTTCATTTACCATCAATAGTTCTGTGTCATCAAAAATGAAACAATTCTGAATTACATCAGATGCATGTATTTTAACCCCATCTGGAATATTTCTATAGGTTTCAGTACCAATAAGTGAAGGAGGGACTATGATTTTTATATCTAGATTCCTTCTAGTTACCGAAAGTAGCTTTTCCTTACATTCTGATAGTAATCCCAAGCCCCATTGATCAATTGAAATTTGTATGGATGATTTTGAACCTTCTATCATTGTACTT
>JAOTVS010000063.1 GCA_029863275.1 Candidatus Nitrosopumilus sp. | reverse complement strand
ATTACTTGCAAAGACTAGAGCAGGAAAAAATAGAGCAAGAAAAAGCATACGCTGAGCAACTCAAAAGAGAAGCCGCAGAAGCTGCGGCAAGATCTCAGGCAAGTGCAGGATCTACTCGTGGTAGTCTTCCAAAAGGATTTGAGACAAAACCAGAACCTGCAAAATCATCTAGAGGCACACTACCAAAAGGTTTCTAGCCTTTTTCTAATTTTTTATTAAAATTTTAATTGGATTTAGAAAATTCTTCAAGAACTTCCTTTGAATGTCCTGCAGGTTTTACTTTGGGAAATATTTTAAAAATTTTGCCTTGTTCATTTACTAAAAAGGTACTTCTATTAACTCCCATATATTCACGTCCCATAAATTTTTTCTTTCCCCATACTCCAAATTTTTGAGAAATTTCTTTATCTGTATCAGCTAAGAGAGGAAATTTAATTCCCATTTTATCACAAAATTTCTTGTGTGATTCTACATCATCTGGACTTACTCCTATTATTTCAATTCCTTTATTTTGAAACTTTTTGTAATCTTTGGAAAATTCATCGGCCTCAGTTGTACAGCCAGGTGTGAAATCTTTTGGATAAAAGTAAATTACATGTTTTTTCCCCTTAAAATCAGTTGACTTCACCTTTTTTCCATTGGAATCTTTAACTTCGAATTTTGGGATTGCTTCTCCTTCTGAAATCATTATATGTTATTTTTTATTCTCCTGTAATTAATTGCTTTTTTAATAAATTCAAAACTAATCCGAATCTTTTATATGGTAATTGAAATGGTTTTGCTTGTTGGTTAATTTCCGAGCATGGCTTGCAGAAGCAATTGCCACTTATGGTTTAGTATTTTTTGGCCCTCTTTCTGTCATTGTGGCCGTTGCATCTTTTGGTGAAGGACTAACTACAATGTCTGTCCTGTTTATTTCTCTTGCTCACGGAGGGGCAATTGCATTAATGGTTTACGCGTTTGGACACATTTCAGGTGCACATATCAATCCGGCAGTTACAATTCCAATGATAATCACCAAAAAAATCGGATTATCTGATGGTGTTGGTTATATTATATTCCAATTAATTGGTGCAATTGCTGCTGCAGCTACACTTAAAGCAATTTTTCCAATTTTAGGTGAAAAAGTAAACTTTGGAACACAAGGGGGTCCAAGTGAATTAATCAACAACAGTGTAAATTCTGGATTTGCAATTGAAGCTATTCTGACATTTTTCCTTGTATTGGTAATTTTCATGACTGCAGTCCACAAAAAAGCTTCACCAGGTTGGCACGGATTCACAATTGGAGGAATGGTATTTCTAATTCACCTAGTAGCTGTTCCACTAACTGGAGCATCTGTAAATCCTGCAAGAACTTTTGGCCCTGCTTTAATTTCAGGTTTCTGGGAATTTCATTGGCTTTATTGGGCAGCACCAATTCTTGGTGGAATAATTGCAGGAGTGTTGATGAATTATATCTATGTTAACAAAGCTGAAAAAGAAGTATAGTATTTCCAATACCAAACGTTTTTAAAAATTTGAAAGTCCGGTTCTGTTGAGGACTCGTTGCATAGCTTGGATAGTGCGAACGCTTGCGGAGCGTTAGGTCGTCGGTTCGAATCCGATCGGGTCCGCTTTATTTTCTCCTTGTATTTTTCTAGAAAATTTTAAAATAAAAAACATTCAAGCATTTTAAATTAAACCTATTATGAAATTACGATAATTTCACTTTGTACTAGATATTGAATACTACGAATAAATTCATCCTCGTTGATCGAACCACCTGCCCAATAACCTGCAATCTTTTTCACCCATAGTGGCATTTCTCTAATGTTTTGGGAATTGGTTTCTTGTGCCTCAGGAATTTGAATAATATTTTGCTGGATCAAGTATTGAATGCCTGACACAAAAGCATGATCTCCAATCTTTTCACTTGCCCACCATTTTGCATTATTTTTAATCCACTTAGGGATTTGCTCATTATTTTGAGATGGTGTTTTTTGTGGTGGAGAATCATCAAGAATCTGGGTATTTGGTTTTAGCGTTAACGTTGATGAATCAATTTTATCAATAACTTCAAATGTTATATCTATATTCTTATCTACCTGTTCAACATAACTGGCAGAAATACGATAAGATCCTCTAATTGATTCATTATTAAAAATAAGTAATGTTTCAAAATATCCCCTATCCGTAGATGAAATTCTTAAAACTTCTACAGAATTATCTGGCTTGTGGATTGTAATTATTACTGAAATACCTCGGTGAAATTCATCTTCAGAAATTTTTCCTGCAAGTGTAATTATCTGGTTGTCATAATTACTAACTTCAATTATTTCTTGTGAAATATTCAAATTAGTAATTGGTGATAATGGAGTGATTGGTTTTGGTATTGCATCGGGTGTTGAGTCTTGTGGAATAATTTTCAAGTTGGAAAAGGCATAAAATCCATCTGTTGCATAAATTTCACGAACTTTTTGGATATCAATATCTGTTATTTGTAATAGACCGGAATTATGAGGGATGGTGGGAATCATGACTGAAGGAGGGGGTTTGTTTCCTGATTGCCATTTTTTATTGATATTATCATCATCAGAAACATAATGATCTAAACCTAAAGAATGACCAATCTCATGGATTAGAATTGCATAAATTGCATCATCAGATTTGAAGGTTTTATCATCATAGCAAGGTATTACACTATTACACAACTTTGGCTGCAAATAATAAATCACAATTTTTCCTGGAGGCCAAGAAAAATAACCTCCTATAGTATCTGATAAACTAGGTTTATCTTTGATTTCTATGTAAACATCACATTTTTCATCTTTTTGTTCGGAAATCACTTTTGAGTTCATTTCCCAAATACTGTCATTTTCCAATTCAGCCTCCTTGAGACTTTGCTTCCAATATGCTACCGAGTTTTCTGCCAATCCGACCCAAACTGAATTTTTATTTTGTGAAATTTCATCTGATGGTGGTATTATACAGTAGGTGGGGGTAATGGCTACTCTAACATTGGTAGAGGGGAAAAAAATTTCTGCTGAAATTGGTTGAAAAGTTGAACTTAGAATTAAAATAAAAACTGTCAAAACTATTATTTTGTAATCCATGTGCTTTCAATACTCTTTTTTGATTAATGATTAAAACAGTTCTCCAAATTCATTCTTGCCATTAATAATAAGATATTTAAAAAATATTCATTTAAATCTGATAATTTTATTTTTCATTATATCTTGTATGATTCGCTTATTCTCTCCATACAAAATCTACAAAAAAGTAAATACGGTAAAGGAAATAAAAAGAAATTATCTGCTATATTGCGTGCCCTTAATCGTGCCAGTTCTATTTTTGTATCAGAAATAAAAAATTCATCATTAAACTTTACACCGGTAAAACAAATAAGTTTTAGAAATACATCTTCTGAAGAACAAGTTCCTAAAATTCTTGATGAATTCATGGACTCATTTGAAATCGAATATTTAGGAAAAAACGATGGAAATGCAAAAAACTATTCGTTATTTTCTGTTACCTGTTATAAAATAATTAGAACAATGGATGGTGGAAAAGCAAGGGGTCTTTTATCGGCACATGCTTTAAACCGTTTAAACAAGATGTTAGTAAAACACCCAGTAAAATATAGCAAACAAGCGATTCGTGATCCACTAGGTTTAGTTTTTGTTATTACAGAGTTGGCAATAGATATTGAGAAAAATCTTAGGATACCATATGAATTCGATCAAACTATTTTAGATCAAATACTGCCTCTGATGCAACGATACTATATTCAATTTGACAACACACTTGATAAAATTTTAGATGAGTTTTCTAACATGCCAAAATTCAAATTGGTGGTAGAAATTGGAGATAAACACAAGGAAATAATTCAAAAATTTTTAGATTATAGTATAGTTAGACTTTCACTTGAGACAAAATTGGAAAAAGCCAAGAGTATGCTGGAAAAAATAATGACTGAAGAAGTTGATTCGGTTTCTCTTGCATATTATGATACCTTGAAATTAACATTTTCTGATAAAGAATTACGACCCCATTTATCAAAACTTGCAAAAGGAATTCCCAAGACAAATAAGAGATTTGCCAATACCATACTTGAAGAAGTCTCTAATCTATAATATGGGATAATCTACGCCTGAATGTTTGTTGTGTGCAATTAATTACAGCTAAAGTTTATTTTAAAAAATTGACAAAATAGATTCTTGATTTTGGTTCATGATTTTAATACAATTCTTGGTAATTTTAGTCAGAAATGATTCTCAAGGACATTGTGAAATAATTTGAGTGAAATGCTAATCGACCATCCAATTATCTTTATTGATAAACTGTTAAAATTGGGTCTAGGTGATAAAGGACGTTTATTGTATTTGAAAAATTATATAAAAAGTGGAAAACCAATTTATGATTCTGACAAAAATTTCTTGAAGACTTTGCAGGTTAAATTAGATGAGCACGAGTATTCTAAGGAAGATAAATTTATTGATGATTTTCAATCTAATACTAAATTCAAAAATACTATGGGTTTTTCTGAATATGAATATAATATTGCCAAACCAGAGGAGTATTATTCATCTAATGAAAATAATTCCTTACCGGAGTTTGATTCTGGAATTTTAAAAATACAAAATTCTATAAGTGAACTCCAAAAAAGTAATTCAAGGTTGAAAGACAATTTAGAATTAATTTTAATTAGTCGCCAAAATTCCCCCTCACCACAAATAGAAAAATCAACTCCAATTATTCCGTCTTCAAATATTATCAAAAACAATGTTTCTAATTCCATTTCCTTATTCAAAACTAATTCAAATTCTATGAATATGAAAATATTTGGAATAAAAAAACATGATTTAATGGCATATACTTCTGCAGGGCTCTTTTCATTATGGTATGCTGGATTCCAAAACCTATTTGACTTGGGTCCTTTTCAAAGTATTTCTCTTGGATTAGCACTTGCAGCGGCTTTGTCTGCTGGCATTTTTTACAAACAACAAAAAACTTCCAAGTCTTGATCCTTTTAGATAATAAGTTTTAGAGTTTTTTTTCGTAAAAATTTTTTTGTAAATTTGAAATTTAATTTCTTTAAAATGTCTTAGTCGTTCGTAAAATCAAAGAGATTATTGCCATATAGCATGCCGTTGAAATAATTTCTGAAATTAGTGAGGCAATGTAGGGCTCTATACCTATTTCTAGGAAATAATAGAATGATGGCCATCTTAGGCCCAAATAACCAATTTCACCTATCCCAAATGAAGAGAATATGGTGATTAGTTCCTTTTTAATTAAATTAGATTTCATTTTCTTATAGCGTTTTTTGTTATCAAAATAAAACAAAACAAAAAAAATTCCAAAATAAACTCCATATCCAATAACTATTGTTATAGTAGTAGTAAGGTGATTTTCATAATCTGATAAAAGTTGAGCTACAACTGCTGAGACTGAAGCTGAAATTAAAAAACAGAATAAAAAATTTCGGTTAATTTTTACTAGCTGCGGGTTTAGATTCATTATTAATTGTTAAATTAACAACTAATATTTTATATTAAATTCATGGCATTTGATGATGGTTAAAAGATGTGATTGGGCCAGAGAGGAGCCAAGTATTTCATACCATGATAATGAATGGGGTTATCCAGAACATAATGATCAAAAATTATTTGAATTTTTGATTTTAGAGGGTGCTCAAGCTGGATTATCTTGGATAACTATTCTAAAAAGAAGACAGGGATACGCAAAGGCATTTTCAAACTTTGATCCAAAAAAAATATCTCGATACAATCAAAAACAAATAAACAAACTTCTCAACGATCAATCAATAATTAGAAACCGTCTAAAAATAAATTCTGCAATAAACAATGCAAGACAATTTCTAAAAGTACAACAAGAATTTGGAACATTTGATAAGTATATTTGGAAATTTGTAGATTTCAAACCCATAAAAAATGAATTCAAAAAAGCCTCAGATCTTCCAGCATCAACTATGATTTCCGATAAGATGAGTAGGGATCTTAAAAAACGGGGTTTTAATTTTGTAGGCCCCACTATATGTTATGCATTTATGCAAGCTACAGGTATGGTAAATGACCACATAACTGAATGTTTTAGATATGTCAAATAATTTTAGAGTGTGATAGTTCCTTTTTAACAAAAATTATTTTTAATTAGTTACCGCAAATTTCCTTGATAAACACTCTCATCCATCTATTTGCTTTAAAATTTGAGTTTTGTAGGTATTGTTTTTAAAGTGGTTTTGTAATTTACTTTTTAATCATAAGATTTTGACTCTTTTGCTATACTATTAAATGGCCAATTCATTATAACATTGAATCTTAAAAAATTTAATTTTATGATTGGATTATTTTCAGCATTTACAATCATTGCTTTTTCATTTTCTCTTTTAACCGATTTGTCTTATTCAGCTTCGAATCGTGATTATGATAAAGATGGTATCTTAGATGAATTTGATGAATGTCCCCTACGTTCTGAAACGTATAATAAATTTGAAGATTTTGATGGCTGTCCAGATTCACCCCCTGAAAAATTGAAAAAATTTCTAGCTCCTGATATTGATGAGGACGGAATTGAAGATAGATTGGATTCCTGTCCTAATGAGCCAGAAACGATAAATGATTATCTTGATGATGATGGTTGTCCTGAAATTATTCCAGGAACCATAAAAGTTACCAAAGATTCAGATTTTGACACAATAATTGATACTAAGGATAAATGCCCGAATGAAAAGGAAATTTTTAATGGATTAAATGATGATGATGGTTGTCCTGATTCCTGGGACTCCGCAATTTTGGAGGATATAAGGAATGCAGTAAATCTAGATAATCAATGCAGGCCGGGTAAAATTTCTGTCACTAGAATAAATGCTAATGATTCAATATGTGTCACTTTAGAGACTGCCAAAAAATGGGAATCATATGGGATAATCAAAAGTTTGGAACTTCCCCCAACTGAACTTCCCCCAACTGAACTTCCCCCAACTGAACTTCCCCCAACTGAACTTCCCCCAACTGAACTTCCCCCAACAATCCCACCCATCGAAGTTCCACATGATCCAATTATACCTCCTTTGGTAGACGGTGAAAAAG